>JAEHDK010000610.1 GCA_016880465.1 Micromonosporaceae bacterium | reverse complement strand
CCGGCACGCCGCGCGCCGGGCGCCGGCCGGCACGTCCTGGATCGTCAGCCCGACCGCCCAGTCGGCCAGCCGCGCCGCGACCGTCGGCGGCCCGCCGCTCATCGGGCGGCCGCCTCGGGTTCGACACCGGACCCTGGTGCACCGCCGAATACGGCGGCCCGGTCGAGTTCCGTCAGGCGAGCCTCGTCGTAGCCCAGCAGGTCCCGCAGCAGGTCCTCGCCGTGCTCGCCGCGCCGCGGCGCCCGCCGGTAAACGGCAGGCTGCTCCCCCACCCGTACCGGCGAGGCGACGCTGCGTACCCGGCCCAGGACCGGGTGTTCGGTCTCGATGACGAGGCCGCGCGCCTGCGTGTGCGGGTCGGTCAGCGCCTCGGCGACGTCGTGGATCGGCGCCGAGGGGATCGACGCGGCCTGCAGCGGCTCCAGCCACTGCGCCACGGTCCGGGTGGCGAACACCTCGTCGAGCAGGGCGAGGAGCTGGTCGCGGTGCTGCCCGCGGGTGGCGAACGTGGCGAAGCGGGGGTCCGTGCCGAGTTCGGGCCGGCCGATGACGACGGTGAGTCGCTGCCAGAACTTCTCCTTCGGGCAACCGACGACCAGCCAGCCGTCCGCTGCCCGGAAGGCCTGGAACGGCACCAGCGAAGGGTGCGCGGAGTGCCTTGTACGGCTTGCGGTGTAGCCCGCGCTGAGGTGCCATGTCGCGGGATAGGTGAGCAGCCCGATGGCGGTGTCATAGAGGCTGACGTCGCAGTCCATGCCTACCCCGTCGCGCCGCGCGGCGTGCAGCCCGGCGAGCAGTGACATCGCCGCCACGAAGCCTCCGGAGTAGTCCACAAGGGACAGTCCGGACTTCGTCGGCGGCCCGTCGGGTTCGCCGGTGAGGTGCATCCAGCCGGCCAGGCCCTGCAGGACGTAGTCGTAGCCGGGCTGGCCGGATCGCGGCCCGGTCATCCCGAAGCCGGTGAGCGAGCAGCAGACGATCCGCGGGTTGAGGTGCTTGAGGTCGTCGTACCGGATCCGCAGCCTGGCCGGCACGTCGCCGCGCAGGTTGGAGTAGACGGCGTCGCTGACCCGCACCAGATCCTCGAAGACCGCGCGACCCTGCGGTACGCCGAGGTCGAGCGAGATGCTTTTCTTGCCGCGGTTGAACGTCTCGAAGAACAGCGAGTCCTCGCCCTGGGTGTACGGCGGCACGTACCGCCCGACGTCGCCGCCGACCCGGGGCTCCTCGATCTTGATCACTTCGGCGCCGAGATCGGCGAGGTGCAGGCTGCCGAAGGGGCCAGCGCCGTACTGCTCCAGAGCCACGATGCGGACGTCCTCGAGCGGCTTCACCGGGTACCCCCGGTGAGGTCTGCGATCATCGTGATGATCTGCTCCTGGCAGGATCGGCTCTCCTCGGCGGTGACGCCGTGGGTCGGCGGAGTCAGCTTGACGGTGTCTGCGAGCCCGTCGTAAGCGGCGAGCCGTTCCCGGACCTCCGCGGCGGTGCCGGCCAGCGCCAGCGCGTCGACCATGCGGTCCGGTACCACCGGGCCGAGGTCGTCGGCGGCGGTACCCGCCCGGAACGTCGCCATGACGCGCTCCTGCTCCGCGGCGAACCCGTGGAAGGCGAAGAAGTCCTGGTACGTCGCCACGGACGCGTAGAAGCCCACGGTACCGGCGGCCCACCGGCGAGCCCGGCGGCCGTTGGCGTCGACCGCGCACAGCGCGGACACGACAACGTCGAGGTCCTCCCGGCGGCGACCACCCGCGGCCAGTCCGGCCCTGAGCCAGCGCGTGCTCTGCTCCCGCAGATAGGCCGGGCTGCACAGCTCGTGGGAGATCCACCCGTCGCCCACCTCGCCGGCAAGCCGAGTCAGCACCGGGCCCAGGGCCGCCAGGTAGACCGGAACGGCCGGTCTGGCCTGGGGAAACGGTCGCCGGTATCCGCGCAGGCGCATCGGCTCGTACTCACCGTCGAGGTCGATCTGCCCGCCCGTGCCGGCCCTGGCCCAGAACTCCCGCAGGTTGCGTACGGTCTCCCGCAGGTGCGGTGCGGGCCGCCCGAACCGGGCGTTGTGCCAGCGTTCGTTGAGCGCCCGTACGCCGGTGCCGATACCCAGGAGGAACCGGCCACCCGTCAGTTCGTCGAGGTCGAGGGCCTCCAGCGCGAGGGTCATCGGGCTGCGGGTGAACGCGAGCGCGATGGCCGTACCCACGTCTGCCCGTTTGGTGGCCGTGCCGAGTGCGGCTGCGGTGACCGTCGCGCTGCGGTGCAACTCGGGGCACCAGACGACCGCTGCGCCGGCCTCCTCGGCGCGCCGGGCAGCGTCGCACATCTCCACGAGCGTCTCGCCCCATGGTCCGTACGTGATCCGAATGGTCACGCGCCGTCCCCCGCGTCCGCGCCTCGGTGGTGCGAGGCGGTCCAGCCGTCCTCAGTCTGGGGCCGCACCCCGGCCAGCGGTGCGGCACCACGCCGGTAGACGTAGAAGGTGCGCTCGAAGGAGCACACCTGGACGCCATCCTGGTTCACGGTCCGGGTCGCCACCGAGACGATCCCCGCGTGCGGCCGGGACGACGACTCCCGCTTCGACCGGACAACGGACTCCGACCAGAGCGTGTCGCCGGCGAAGACGGGTGCGGTCATGCGGATGTCGTTCCAGCCGAGGTTGGCGAAGGCGTTCTGGGTGAGATCGGTGACGCTCTGCCCTACCGCGATGGCGACGGTCAGCGTGGACACCACGAGCGGGCGGCCGAACTCGGACCGGGCGGCGTACGCCTCATTGAAGTGCATCTGGTTCGTGTTCATCGTCAGCAGGGTGAACCAGGTGTTGTCGGCCTCGCTGATCGTACGGCCCAGTGGGTGCTGGTAGACGTCGCCGATCTCGAAGTCCTCGAAGAACCGACCCTGCCACCCGGGCCTGACCGTCACCGCGCACCTCCGATCGATGCCGGCCAGCCTAAACGTCTGACGTTTGGCGGTCAAGAAACAGCGTTCCGCGGAGTGGACCGCTGGGCCATCAGTCCGCCGGCCGGCGGTCGATCCTGGTGTAGGTCGTCCGCAGCCGCGCGAGGTGGTCGTGCATCGCCGCCCGGGCGGCCGCCTCGTCGCGCGTCTCGACGGCGGCGAGGATCGCCCGGTGATCGGCGTCGACCTGCGACCAGAACCGCTTGGGCGCGGCCTCCCGGGCGAACCTGTCGTTGAGCACCCGGAACACCGGCTGGGTCACCACCTCGAGCAGCGGGTTGCCGGCCATCCGCAGGAGCACCTCGTGGAAGCTCCGGTTGCGCGGGAACAGGTCGCCGGCCGAGACCGCACGGGAGTCGAACAGGGTCGCCTTGAGTTCATCCAGGTGCTCCGGCTCGTGCCGCTGGGCGGCCAGCCCGGCAGCGGGCACCTCCAGCATGTCGCGCACCTCCAGCAGAAGGTCCACCGTGATGCCCTGGAACAGGGTCATCAGCGACAGGCCGGTCTCCAGGTAGCCGGAGATCTGCTCCGGTTGCGGATGCGCGACGAAACTGCCGCCCACGACGCCCCGGGTCGTCGTTATCAGGTGTTGGCTGGAGAGCACGCGCAGCGCCTCGCGCACCGTGCTGCGGCTGACGCCGTGCTGCGCCGAGAGGTCCGGTTCGATCGGCAGCCGGTCGCCGGGTATGAGCTCACCGGAGAGGATCTGCGCGCGAAGCGCCGCGGCCAACTCCTCGTACGCCGGCCGTGCGCTCTCCCGCCGAGCCACCGAGCCTCCTAGTTCGCGCTCCTGTGGCAGGTGAGAATACCCCGCGACGCGCCGCCCGGGCGTACGCGATGCCCGGACGGTGTTCCATCTGGCGAAACCTCGTTCCTGCGTGTAAGAGTATCGCAAACGTCAGACCTAAACCGGGGCGCCGGTTTCCGTCCATACCCAGGAGGTGCCCGCCCGCCATGGCAGCACCGCAAGGCGGTACGCACGACGCGACCGATCCGGTCGGCGCGCTGTTCCGGTTGCTGGCGGCCGTGGTGGCCCGCGACGCGGACGGCATCGTCGACTGCTACGCCGACCGGGACGACCTCCGCGTCTACCTCGAGGGGCCCCGCTGGCAGACCGTGGGCCACGACGCCGTCGCCCGGGGCTGGCGCGACTTCTGCAGCTCGGGTCCGCGGGTGCGCCGGGTCGACCTCACCGACGGTCCCCACCTGCATTCGTGCGACGCCCAGCAGCCCCACGCATCGGTCGCCTGCCTGAGCGGCACCGTCGAACTGGACGTGGTCCGCCCCACCGGCGAGCAGACCCGCATGCCGATGCGGATGACCTGGGTGATGGTCCGGGAGCCGGACCGCTGGCGGATCGTGCACGAGCATGCCTCGCAACCGCTCGCCGACCCGTACGGCACCGGTGACTGGCTGCGGCCGGAGACCGCACCATGAGCGGCGCACCGGCGTACCGCGCGCTCGCGCTGCAAGTGCGGACGCAGGCGGTCAACGGGATGGCGCGCGAGGACGCCCGCACCGCGATCACCGCGGCGATCGAGCGCATCGGCCGGCAGTGCGCGGCCGCCGTGGCGTGGCACGGTCCGGACACCCGGCTCGTCGTGCTGCCGGAGTACGTGCTCACCGGCTTCCCCATGGGCGAACCGGTGCCGGCGTGGGCCGACCTCGCCGCGCTCGACCCGGCCGGCCCGGAGTACGAGGCGCTCGGCGCGATCGCCCAGCGGCTCGGCATTCACCTGGCCGGCAACGGCTACGAGACCGACCCCGCCTTTCCCGGGCTGTACTTCCAGGCATGCTGGGTCATCGCGCCCTCCGGCGAGGTCGTCCTGCGCTACCACCGGCTGCACTCGATGTACTCCCCGTCCCCGTACGACGTGTGGGACGCGTACCTCGACCGCTACGGCATCGAGGCGGTGCTGCCCGTGGCCCGCACCGAGCTCGGCATGATCGGCGCGGTCGCCAGCGAGGAGATCCTCTACCCCGAGCTGTCCCGGGCGCTGGCGCTGCGCGGCGCCGAGGTGCTCATCCAGCCGACGTCGGAGGCGTCGAGCCCGGAGCTCACGCCGAAGGCCGTCGCGCGCCGGGCCCGGGCCGTCGAGAACACGGCATACGTCGTGTCCGCCAACTCCGGTGGCCTCACCGGCACCGCGATCGGCGCCGACTCGACCAACGGTGGCTCGGAGATCGTCGACCACACCGGCCGGGTGCTGGCCAAGGCCGGACCCGGCGAGAGCATCGTCGCCTGCGCCGAGGTCGACCTCGCGGGGCTGCGCCGCGAGCGCGCCCGCCCGGGCATGGGCAACCTGCTCTCCCGTACGAAAGCGGCGCTGTGGGCGCAGGAGTACGCGCGGCACGACGTGGAACGGCCGGGTGGGCTGCTCGTCGACGGCGTCACCCCGGGCCGGGCGTTCTTCATCGGCAAGCAACACGAGGCCCTCGCCCGGCTGCGGGAGGCGGGGGTGCTGCCGTGACCGTACCCGTACGCGACCCACGCACCGGTGAGATCGAACGCCACCTGGCCCCGCCCGCCAGCGCCGAGCTCGCGGTCATCGCCGGCCGGCTGCGCGCCGGCCAGGCCCGGTGG
>JAEHDK010000609.1 GCA_016880465.1 Micromonosporaceae bacterium | reverse complement strand
GTACCCGAGTCACAGCGGACGGTCATCCGCCACTCGCCGGTGCTGGACCGGAACGACACCGTGGCGACCGCCGCCGGACCGCGGTGCACATCGTGGGCGCGATACCCCTGTGCCGGACTCCACGAGATGAGGTAGGCCAGCCCGTCGTGGCACCGAGCGAGGACACTGCCGCCCCGGGAGCCGAGGACCCGCTCCTGGTCGCTCCGGCTGGCCGGCGTCGCTGACGGTACCGCCGGCGAGCTGGCGACCGGCCCGCTGGCCGGCGCGGCATCCGACTGGTCGGGCTCGCCGGCCCCGGTCTGGATGCCGACCTCGCGGGCGAGCGGTGCCACCTCGTTCGCCGACAGCCCGTCGCCGATCAGCGTCAGCGCCAGCAGGCTGACGGTCACGGCAACCGCCGCGCCGGCCAGCCAGGCGGCCAGGCTGACGAACGGCCGGCGCGGGTCTGCACGCACCGCATCACGATCGCACGACCCGACCTAAGCGATGGTTAACGGATCCCTAGGTCATTCCCGGCTCGTGCCGGACCCGGCGTTGGCGATAGCGTGTGCCGCGTGGCGCAGGTGCTCCTGGTCGAGGACGACGCCGACATCCGGCGCGCGCTGATCCGGGCGCTGACCGACCTCAACCATGCGGTGTCGAGTACCGTGTCCGGCCTGGAGGCGCTCCAGCTCGTTCTCGAGACCCGGCCGGACCTGGTCGTGCTCGACCTCGGGCTGCCCGATGTGGACGGCCGCGAGGTCCTGCGGATGCTGCGCGCGGTCAGCCAGGTGCCGGTGATCGTGGCCACCGCCCGGGACCACGAACCGACGATTGTCGACGCGTTGAACCGCGGTGCCGACGACTACCTGACCAAGCCGTTCAGCGCGGCACAGCTCGATGCGCGCATCCGTGCGGTCCTGCGCCGGTCCGGGGGTACCGAACCGGCCGGCCAGACCCTCGTCGTGGGTGGGCTGCGGGTCGACGTGGGCACCCGCGAGGTGACCGTCGACGGTACCCCGGTCGACCTGTCCCCCCGGGAGTTCGACCTGCTGTGCTACCTGGCGGCCCGGCCGGGCGCGGTGGTACACCGGCGGGAGCTCGTGACCGAGGTCTGGCGGCAGCCGTACGGCGGCGCGGACAAGACGCTCGACGTCCATCTGTCCTGGCTGCGCCGCAAGCTCGGGGAGGACGCCCGAACCCCGCGGTACCTGCACACCGTGCGTGGGGTGGGGGTCCGCCTGATGGCGCCGGCCGGGCCCGAACCGACATGAGACGGCGGCTGGTGCTGCTCGTTGCCGCCACCACCTCGCTCGTACTGGTCGCCTTCCTGGTGCCCCTGGCCCTGCTCGTCAGGTCGTCCGCGGCGGACCGGGCGGTCAGCTCGGCGGTCGTCGCGGCCCAGGCGTTCGCCCCGACGGTGGCCTCCGCCGACGAGGCCGGACTCGACATCGCGGTGCGTGAGGCGAATGCGGACAACCAGCACCCGGTGACCGTGTTCATGCCCGACGGGCGGGTCGTCGGGCCGCCCGCCGAGCGGTCGGCGGCCATCGACCTCGCGGCGACCGGCCGCAGCATCACCGCCGACGCGCCGGGCGGCCGCCAGATACTGGTCGCCGTCTCCGGCCTGCCGGGCGGCACCGCGGTCATCCGCACGTTTGTCTCCGATGCCGAGCTGACCCGCGGCGTAGGCCGGGCGTGGCTGGTGTTGTGCGGGCTCGGGCTCGGGCTGCTGCTCGTCAGCATGCTGGTCGCCGACCAGCTGGCCCGGTCCGTGGTCCGCCCGTTGACGGCGGTGGCCGAGGTGTCCCACCGCCTTGCGAGCGGGGATCTGGACGCCCGTGCGGTTGCCGGTGGGCCCGCCGAGGTGCTCGCCGTCGGCGCCGGCCTCAACCTGCTGGCCGCCCGGACCGGTGAGCTGCTGGCGCGGGAGCGGGAGACCGCTGCGGACCTGTCGCACCGGCTCCGGACACCGCTGACCGCGTTGCGGGTCGACACCGAGGCGCTGCCCGACCCGGCGGACCGGATGCGGATCACCGCCGATGTCGACGCGCTCGAACGCACCGTGGACGACATCATCCGGGCGGCCCGGCAGCCGACCTACGACGGCGTGGCGCCGTCGTGCGATGCCGTCGAGGTGGTCGCGGAGCGGATCGACTTCTGGTCGCCGCTCGCCGACGAGGAGGGGCGGCCGTTCACCGCGCAGCTGGCGACCGGCCCGATCCCCGTCCGGGTCAGTCGCGACGACCTGACCGCCTGCGTGGACGCGTTGCTGGGCAACGTCTTCGCGCACACGCCCGAAGGCACCGGCTTCAGCGTGGCGCTCACTCCACTGCGGCGCGGCGGGGCCCAGCTCGTCCTCGCCGACGACGGTCCCGGCCTCCCCAGCCGGGTTGTGCCCCAGCGCGGCCGCAGCGGGCAGGGGTCGACGGGCCTTGGTCTGGACATCGCCCGGCGCACGGCGACCTCGTCGGGCGGTGCGCTCACGCTGGGGCGCAACCACCGCGGCGGTGCCGAGATCGCCGTCACCTTCGGGGCCCCGCCCCAGGTGGTGGCGGCCCGGGGTGCCCACGCCGGTGGCTGACTAGCCGCGATCCACCCAGTGCCGCCGGCGCTGGAACGGGTACGTCGGCAGCGACACCCGCCGGGCCGGCCGGCCGGCGAAGACGGCCGCCCAGTCGGGGGACACGCCGCGCACCCAGCAGGCGGCGAGCGCGGCATGCGGGCCGTCCGTGCCGTCGAGCGCCGGCGTCGCCCGGGCTGCCGCTGTCCATTGTGGATTGTCGGCCGGCGGTGCCGGACCGGCGAGCACGGGTACCACCCAGGATCCTGGCACCGTCTCGGGTACCTCGGCCGGGATCCGACCGGCGACCAGGGCGGCGACCGCACCGGGCAGGTCGACAAGGCCGGCGGCCCAGGCGGCGGCGTACCGGCCGGCGCCCGTGCCGGCCACCGCCCGTGGGCGTAGTCCGTACGAGGTCAGCTGGGCGGCCAGCGCGTACCCGACCGCGAACCCGACCACCGGATCGGCGGCCGCGAGGTCGGCCCGGGGATCGCGACCGGCCTGCGCGACGAGCACCTCGGCGCACTCGTCCAGGTGCCGGCGGAACACCGGATCGGCGGCGTACCGCGCGGGGGCGGCGAGGTACCCCGTGGCCTCGCCGAACACCAGCCCGAGCCCGGCATCCGGCGCCGGCTGACCGGTGCCCGGCTGGCCGAG
>JAEHDK010000608.1 GCA_016880465.1 Micromonosporaceae bacterium | reverse complement strand
TCGGGGTCGAGCCGATCTGCCGGGCGCTGGGCTACAAGTCGGCCTCGACGGTGTACGCCCGCCGGCACCGGCCGCCGTCGCGCCGCTCGGTGCGTGACGAGGAGATCCTGGCCGAGATCCGCCGCGTGCGCAACGGCTACGCCGCCGTGTACGGGGCGCGGCGCACCTGGAAGGAGCTGCGCCGGCGCGGGGTGCAGGTGGCCCGGTCCACCGTGGAACGGGTCATGGCGGCGGCCGGGATGGTCGGGGTCGCCCGTGGCCGCCGCGCGCGCACCACGACCCCGGACGAGGCCGCCCAGCGTCCGGCGGACCTGGTCAACCGGGACTTCACTGCCACCGCGCCGAACCGGTTGTGGCTGGCCGACCTCACCTACGTGTCCACCTGGGAGGGGTGGCTGTACGTCGCGCTGGTCCAGGACGTGTTCTCCCGCATGATCGTCGGCTGGCAGACCGCGGACCACCTGCGCACCGACCTGCCGCTGGACGCGCTGGAGATGGCCCTGTTCAACCGTAAGGTCCAGTATGGACAGACGGTGCATCATTCGGATTACGCCGAGCCTTGCGTTAAGCCGAGGATCGTGTCTTGGGCCGTGTTGGCGGGGTTGCCTGACTGATTCCTCGGCTTAACGACGGGGTGCTATCGGAGGCTGTAGAGGGTTTGGAGCCTGTCCTCGGTGAGTCGCTGCGCAGCTGGCGAGTTGATTGCGGGCGTGGCTGCGTTGACGGCTTCCCGCATCATGTCCACGGTGGCGAACGCGTAGAACGCCGCCGTGGTCGATACGTTCTCGTGGCCGAAGAGTCGCATGATGATCGGCAGGGCGATGCCTTGCTGGTAGAGGTCCATGGCCTTGGTCTTGCGCAGCATGTGGCAGTGGATGTTCCCAGGAACCGAGGGGCAGGTCCGGCGCGCGGTCGCGGCGGCACTCTTGAGCACTGCTGCGACGGTGTCGCTCGACAGCCCTGTCGGTTTCCCGTGGTGCAGGCTGTAGAACACCGGCCGAGTCGCAGGAAGTTGGGTCGTGTTCGGGTGGAACTCGGAAAGGTAGACGCCCAGGTGCTCGATCGTCTTGCCGGTCAGCGGGACGATGCGGGTCTTGTTGCCTTTGCCGGTAAGGGTCGCGTGTCCTGGCTTGGCCAAACGCAGGTCCTGCAACGTCAGGCTCGTGATCTCACCGACGCGGGCGGCGGTGTCGTAGAGCAAGATCAACAGCATCCGGTTCCGGCGCGATTTCGCCGTGCGGCCGGCGAAGGCGGCGAGTACGGCTCGAGTCTCGGGGTCGGTGAGGTACTCGATCGGCTTTCTCGCGCTGGCTGGCGCCCGTAGGGCGCCAGCGGACCGGCTGAGCGCGACGAGCGTGATGTCTTCGCCGGAGCAGTACGTCAGGAACGCTTTGACGGTAGTCAGCGGCGCTCAACGTACGATCTTGGCTGACTGGCTAGTGACACGTTTCCGACAGACCCCCAGACGATCGCGCGACCTTGGGCTGCGCCAATGGCCGCTAGTCTGAGCCGAAGCTCAGATCTGTGGCCTTGACGAGGTTGCGATGCCCGCTGCTCCGACATCCCAGTTCCTCATTCGTGTCGCCGCGATCGATGGTGATCTAGGTGGCCCGGAAGTGGTCGAGGCTCTCGCCCTGGAGCTGCGGGCGGAGCTGGCCGATGCCGGCGCGATGCGGGTGAACCCGGTGCACCCCGGCGGCGCGCCCGAGGGGGCCAGGGGGATCGAGGTCCTCGCGGTCTGCTCATTCCTCATCACCGCAGTGCAGGCGGGTGAGTCGCTCGGCAAGATCGTCGCGGCGATCCGGCGGGTCGTCGCCCGGTTCGCGCAACGCCAGCAGCCGGTGCGGGTCACTGTTGGCGGTATCGACGTCGACTTGGCAGCTGCCGACGAGAATGCCATCCAGCGGATCGTACGGGCGCTGCTCGCTTTGCCGGCCCAGCCAGCGGTCGGCCTACGCGACGCCCTGGTTGTCGCCAACGCCCAGTACGACGATCCGGAGCTGGCCCAGCTACGGTCACCGGGCCACGACGCCGGGGCACTGGCCCGGGTGTTGGGCGATCCCGGCATCGGCGGCTTCAACGTGGAGTTGCTCCTCGAAGCCGACGAGCGCACTATCCGGCGGCGCATCGCCGCGTTTTTCGCTGACCGTGACCGCGATGACCTGCTGCTGTTGCACTTTTCCTGCCACGGCATCAAGGACATCCGCGGCCGGCTCCACCTGGCAGCGCGGGATACCGACCTGTCGGTGCTCGGGGCAACCAGCGTGCCAGCCAGCTTCGTTCACGACGCTCTGGACCAGACGCAGTCCCGGCGCGTCGTACTGATCCTGGACTGCTGTTACAGCGGCGCCTTTGCTCGCGGCGCCCTGGTCCGCTCCGGCAACGATGTGCAGATCGCCGATGAGTTTGGTGCTGGTAGCGGCCGGATCGTTCTCACCGCGTCCAGTGCGACGGAGTACGCATTCGAGGGCGCGAACCTCACCCAGGCCGACGGCCAACCATCTGTGTTCACCGCTGCCCTGGTCGACGGTCTGCAGACCGGGGCGGCCGACCTGGACGCCGACGGCGAGATCAGCATCGATGAACTGTACGACTACACATACCGGCAGGTACGGGAGCGCACGCCAGGCCAGGCGCCGATGAAGTGGAGTTTTGGGGTCGAGGGCAGCCTCGTGGTGGCGCGAAGCATCCGCCCAGCGGCGCTACCTGAGTCCATCGTGGACGACCTGGCCAGCGACCGGGTGGTGCTGCGGCTGGAGGCGGTCAGTGCGCTGGCGCAATTGCTGGTCGCCGGTAAGCCCGGGCTGCGTGCAGCAGCGCTAGCGGCACTGGCCGGTGTGCGCGACGCAGATGACAGCGTCCAGGTGCGCCGAGCCGCCACCGCCGCGCTGTCGGCCGAGATCACGATCGACATGCCGGTACCCGACGATCGCGGTGAGGCCATCGCGCGACCCCGTAGCGACGCCGGCGCTTCCGTGCCGCCCGCGCCGCGACAGCCGGCGCCGCCGGAGCCGGTGTCCGGTCCTCCGGCACGGGTGGCAGCGGCAGCACCTGCTGCGGCGGCACCGACTGGCCGCACCGAGGGCCGCACGACCGGACCCGGAGCCTCGTCCAGCTTGTTCGTGACGGCCGGTCTGCTTGTCCTCGTCAGCGTCCTGTTGTACGCCGTAGGCGTGTACGGGGTTGCCAACGTGAGCATCGCCGATGACTGGTACCACAATGTGATCTGGGTGGTGCAGCTGGTTGCGGCGGGGCTGTTGCTCGCGACTCGGCACGCCCGGTGGGGCGGCCTCCTCCTGGGTGCCTTGGCGTGGTCGTGGGTGGACCTTGCGGCCGTCCTGCACAGCAGCGCCGAGAGCTACCTTCAGAATGCGTGGGGGTTCCTGGTCACCGCGGACCTGATCGCGTTAATGGCCCAGGTGTGCATTGGCGTCGCCGTGATCCGCCACCGGCCCGACGGGTTCCGGGTTGTTCCCGTCCGCGTGTTCGCCGCCGTGCTTCTCGCTTTCCTGGCGGTGGCGACCAGCCTGCTTGTCAGTCCACTTCTGTACGAGGTGTACAGCATGGACACAGCCGAGGGCACCGGGTTGCGGTTGGTTGCCGCGATCGTTTGCGGCATCGTGATCCTCGTCGCCGTTATCGGTCCGCTCCCTGACTCCGCCGCCTCCTTCGTACCCGTGGGTTGGTGGTTCGGCGGCGCCGAACTCGGGCTTACCGTATCGATCGATCTGTCCAGGGACGGGATCGCCGAGGACAACCTGAAGAAGGTCGTCGTGCTGTGGATCCTCCTCACCCTCACCGCCGGCGCCGCCATCGTCGCCGCTCGCCTTCTTGGCCGCCACTCCCGGCATGACACGCCGGCACGGCCGGTCGGTAGGTAATGCAGCAGTGCCATCCGTGGTATCGCACCCGCAGGAGCAGACGCGGGAGCTAGCTCGCGCTGCCGTACTGCGACGTCGTCATCCACAACGCCGGGATCGGCGGGGAGCCGAGCGGCGCGAGACCGGCGACAGCATCGAGCGGATCTTCCAGATCTTGGACGACCACGCGCTCGACACGCCCAAGGCCAGTACGAAGATGTCTGCGAGCGGGTCGCCGTCCACGAAACGAGATCGGTGTGCCGCCGCAACGACGGCATGGCGTCTGAACTGCGCGGCCGGACCATGCCCTCAGCCGGCCGGCGCGTGGGGGTGTCGACGCCGACGATCTCGCCACCAACGTCGGCGCGTGCGATCCCACACGGTTGGAACGAGTAGCGTCAACGCCGCGGCCAGCACGCCGGCCCACCGCACGTGCGCAGCGGCCCAGCCGTCGCCCGGCGTCGTGTGTAGGGCCCAGCCGCGCGGCAGAGCGAGGGC
>JAEHDK010000607.1 GCA_016880465.1 Micromonosporaceae bacterium | reverse complement strand
GACGCACAGTCAGGTCGTCGCCGGCCATCAGAACGGCCCGCCTTCCACGTCCCGCGTGTCGTCCTCGTCGCCGTGGACCGGGCAGTCCTCGTCCTCGCCGTCGTACCCCGGCTCGCAGGTGCACCGCGAGACGTTGACATCGGCGTCGTCGGCCGGCTTGGCGGGAGCGGCAGGTAGCTCCCAGCGGTGCACCGGCGCCGGTCGGCAGTGCGCGGCCACGGCGGTAGCGGTGGCCTCGTCGACCGGGTGCAGCGCGTACACCGACCCGGGCGAGATGTACTGCGTCTGCGCCGCATGCCCTTCGGTGGCCGGGATGTCGAGGCGAAGGAACCCGGCGCCGGCGAGCTGAACCTCCCGGATTCGGCCGGCGACCCGGCGGTGCCCAAGCATCTCCACGATGGCGTGGCAGTCGAAGGTGTCGGAGGTGTCGACTGTGGTCGATTCAGGCTGCATCGGATGCTCCTGTCTGTACGTAGCGTTCAGAGACCAAGGACACGGCGGGCCTCCTGCACACATGCGAAGTCGTCGGCGTTCCCACCTCGGTCGGGATGCGTCGCCATCAACGCCGGTCGCAGCCCGCCATACCGGTCGAGCAACGCCTGCGCTGCGGCCCCGTCGAATGGGACCTTCGCCGGCGCGGATCCGATCGCGGTCCAGCCGACGTACTGCTCACCGCGGCCAGAAATGCCGTACCGGTCGACGGCACGCAGCGCACCCAACCCGAGCGCGGTCGCGCGGATGTTGGCCTGCCATCCCGGCATCGCGTTGTGGTACCGCTGCTCGTACGCGTCTGTGGCGTATGTCAGCGGGCCGTGCCGCGAATCGAACGACACCCGCACGCCGGGGAACCCGACCTGGGCGCGGCTGCGGAGCATCCCGTCGCGACGAATGTCGTCCGGGTCGGCTTCGACCTGCAGGACGACGAGGCTGCCGTCGAGGGCGTCGACTTCGCGGCACAGCAGGTCGAGGGTGTCGTCCCACGAGGCGCGGAACACCGCGGACGACTGCCGGTCCGTGGTGACCGGGCCGGTCCATGTGCCGAGCGGCCGGATGTGGTACCTCACGGCGTACCCCCCGCGGCGGCTTGCTGTTCGCGGTGTGCCTGGCTGCGCCACCGGGCGGCCTGGTCGGCGAACGCGGACGCGATCGCCCGGTTCACCGACCGGTTGAGCAGCAGCCCGGACTGGGCGAACAACTCGAACTCCTCAGCCCGCCGGGCCAGCTCCCGGGCCATGGCGAGGCGGGCGGCCGGGGTCACGGTCGTGGTCGGGTCAGGCACCGCCGGCCTCGCCTTCGGTCAGCGCCTTCAGCGCCGCCTCGGCCGCGGCAAGCCCGGCGCGCATCTCCTCCACTCGTGCCGCTGCAGCAGCCCGCGCCTCGTCGGCGGCGAGCGCGGCCGCGAGGGCGGCGATGTCGGTACGCAGCTGGGCGGCGCGGGCGGCGATCCGCTTGTTGCCGCACGTCTCGGCGCGGGCCAGGAACGCCTCGAGGTCGCCGGACGACAGGTCCAGCTCGAACGCCGTCACCGGTGTGCTGACGAAGGCCGGCGCGGCGGCCGGCTCCTCGATGACCGGCGCGGGTGCGGCGGCTGGCACAGTCGGTTCGGGTGCGACAGTCGGCGGATCCTCGGCCAGCGGCAGAGCCGGCGGCCTGGTCGCCGCAGAGCGTGGGGCAGGCTTTGCCGGCTTGGTCCTGCCGAACGACACCACCGGCATCGGCGCGGCCGGCTCGGGCGGCGGGGTCCGACCGTCGAGCAGAGCGCGGGCGCGGGGGCGGCTGAATTTCGCAAGGGCGTCGACCACATTCGCCACGACCCGCCGCTCGATTTCTAGGAAGATCGCGATGTCGTTGAGGTCGGATCCGTCGGCGTACGCCTCGAGGATCGCCCGCTGCTGCTCGTCCAGCCGGCTGGCCGTGGCCGTCTCAGACATCGGCCACCTCGATCGTCCAGATCCGGATAAGGGCGCCCGGCACGTCAAGCGCCTCGCGGTCCTCACCCGGGTAGACCTTCGCGAGCTCGCGGTACCGCACCACCCGCGCGTCGTCCGTCCACACGCCGGCGTCGGTCAGCGCGTCCTCGGTGGATCGCAGCAGCTTCGACGCGTCAGGCCGGCCCGACGGATAGATGCGGCGCCGCTTCGGGGCGCTGACCGGCTTGCGCATGGTGAACACGACCGACGCCTCCAGCGGCCCGT
>JAEHDK010000070.1 GCA_016880465.1 Micromonosporaceae bacterium | reverse complement strand
GGCGCCGCGCCGCGCCGGGGGACCCGCCGCGTCGCCACGCCGGCGCGGTACGGGCGCCCGCCTGTGGGAGGCGAGCCCGCTGACGTACCTCGCGCTGGTCCTTGCCATCGTGTTGTCGATCTTCCCGATCATCTGGTCGTTCCTCATCGCGTCGCGGGACAGCGACGCCATCTACGACTACCCGCCGCGCCCGGGCGGGCTGCTGCTGCGGAACATGCACCGGGCGCTCACCAACGACGACGCCTCGCTGGTCCTCGGGCTGGCGAACTCGGCGATCGTGGCCAGCGCGATCACGATCTCGGTCGTGTTCTTCTCGACGCTGGCCGGGTTCGCCTTCGCCAAGCTGCGGTTCCGCGGCCGGAATGCGCTGCTCCTGGCTACGATCGCGACGATGATGGTGCCCACCCAGCTCGGTATCATCCCGCTGTACCTGCTGATGGTGAGGCTGCACTGGACCGGTACTCTGCAAGCGGTCATCGCACCGTTCCTCGTCAGCGGCTTCGGCGTGTTCATGATGCGGCAGTACGCCGCGTCAGCCGTACCCACCGAGCTGATCGAGGCAGCCCGGGTCGACGGCTGCTCCACCTGGCGCACGTACTGGAACGTCGTGCTGCCGGCGCTGCGGCCCGCGGCCTCGGTCCTCGCGCTGCTCACGTTCATGCAGACGTGGAACGAGTTCCTGTGGCCGTTCATCGTGCTCAACCCCAACACGCCGACCGTCCAGCTGTCGCTGAAGATCCTGGCGGCGGGGTACTACAACACTGATTACGCACAGGTATTCGCGGGTACCGCGATCTCGGTCATCCCGCTGCTGGTCGTGTTCGTCGTGTTCGGGCGGCAGATCATCAGCGGCATCATGGAAGGCTCGGTCAAGGCGTGAACGACATCCAGGTGACGTCATCCGGCGTGCTGGCGCAGCCGGCAAGTCTCGACCTCCCGCCGGACTTCCGGTTCGGGGTGGCGACCGCGGCCTACCAGATCGAGGGCGCGGCTGCCGAGGACGGGCGGGGACCGTCCATCTGGGACGCCTTCAGCCATACGCCGGGCCGGGTGCACGGCAGCGACACCGGTGACGTCGCCTGCGACCACTACCACCGGTACCCGCAGGACGTCACGCTGATGGCCGAGCTGGGGGTCACCGACTACCGGTTCTCGGTGTCCTGGCCCCGGGTGCAGCCGGCCGGCTCGGGTCCGGCCAACCAGCTCGGGCTCGACTTCTACCGCCGGCTCGTCGACGAGCTGCTCCGGCACGGCGTCGAACCGCGGCTCACGCTGTACCACTGGGACCTGCCGGCGCCGCTGGAGGAGGCGGGCGGGTGGCCGGCACGGGACACCGCGGGCCGGTTCGCCGACTATGCCGAGCTCGTGCACGCGGCGCTCGGCGACCGGGTACGGCACTGGATGACCGTCAACGAGCCGTACTGCTCGTCGTTCCTCGGGTACGGGTCGGGCGACCACGCGCCCGGGCGGCGGGAAGGGCCGGCCGCCGTACGCGCCGCGCACCATCTGCTGCTCGGACACGGGCTCGCGGTGCAGGCGATCCGCGCCGCCGACCCGGCCGCCCGGGTGTCGATCGCGCTGAACCTCTACGCGGTGTCGGCGTACTCCGACAGCGACGCGGACGCCGACGCGGCCCGCCGGATCGACGGGCTGGCGAACCGGTTCTTCCTCGACCCGGTGCTGCGCGGGCAGTACCCCGCGGACGTCGTGGCGGATCTCGCCCCGGTGACCGATTTCGACCACGTACGCGACGGCGACCTGGAGATCGTGGCCAGCCCGCTCGCCGAGCTGGGCATCAACTACTACAGCCGGTACGTGGTCGCCGCGCCCGAGCCGGCCGGCCCGCCGCCCGCCTACTGGCGGCCGTCGTCCTGCTGGCCGGGCAGCGAGAACGTGCGGTTCCTCGACCGCGGGCTGGCACGTACCGCCATGGGCTGGGAGATCGACCCTGCCGGTCTGGTCGAGGTGCTCACCCGGGTCGCCCGGGAGTACCCCGCCGTGCCCCTGTACGTGACCGAGAACGGCGCCGCGTTCGAGGACCACGTGGGCGCCGACGGCGAGGTCGACGATCCCGAGCGGGTAGCCTTCCTGCGCGACCATCTGCTCGCGTGCCGCGAGGCGATCGCCCAGGGTGTACCCCTGGTGGGGTACTTCGCCTGGTCCCTGCTGGACAACTTCGAGTGGGCCTGGGGCTACTCGCAACGCTTCGGCATCGTCTACGTGGACTACGGCACCCAGCGCCGGATCCCAAAGTCGAGCGCCCGGTGGTACGCCGACGTCATCCGATCGGCTGGTCTGCGGGCAGAATGAGACTGGGGCACCCCGACGTCAAGGAGACTTGCCATGACGACCCAGCGCACCCGGTCGACCGGGCGCCCGACGCTGGATGAAGTGGCTGCTCGTGCGGGAGTGGGGCGAGGCACCGTGTCTCGGGTAATCAACGGGTCGCCGCAGGTCAGCTCGCACGCCAAGGCAGCCGTCGAGCACGCCATCGCCGAACTGGGGTACGTGCCGAACCGCGCGGCCCGGGCGCTGGTCACCCAGCGGACGGACTCGGTCGCGCTGGTCGTCTCGGAGTCCGAGGAACGGCTGTTCGGCGAGCCGTTCTTCGCCGGCATCGTGCGCGGCATCAGCTCCGGCCTGGCTGACACGCCGCTGCAGCTCTGGCTCGCGATGGCGACGTCGCCGACCGAGCGGGAGCGGATCGAGCACCACCTGACCGCACAGCACGTCGACGGCGTACTGCTGCTGTCCATGCACGACGACGACCGGCTGCCCGGCCTGCTCGCCGAGCGCGGCCTGCCGGCGGTGCTCGGCGGCCGGCCGGCCCGCATGCTCGCCGCCGGGCCACCGCTCGCCAGCTTCGTCGACGTGGACAACGCCGGGGGAGCGGCGCTCGCGGTCGCGCACCTGGGTG
>JAEHDK010000606.1 GCA_016880465.1 Micromonosporaceae bacterium | reverse complement strand
CCCTAATAGGGGTGTAAGAGAGCTACCGGGTCGGCCTGGTGCAGACTCGGTTCCGGTAGCCGCTGGCAGGTGAGCACTCGCTGGCCCAGGACGTCTGCAGTCCTATGTCAAGATCGTGCCCCTGCCGGTGGTCGGGAGATGTACCACTGGTGGGATGTCGTGCCCGCCCCCTTGGGGCGTGAACACTGTGTCTATTAGGTCGCGGTTGGTCTCCCGCAGGTTACCGAACACACGATGTCCACAATAGACGATTGGAGAGGGAAGAAGGTGTTGCTGTTTCTGGGCGATGACTGGTCCGAGGAGCACCACGACGTGGAGCTGCAGGACGAGGCGGGCCGGGTGCTGGCCCGGGCGAAGCTGCCCGAGGGGATGGCTGGGATGGCTCGGCTGCACGCCATGGTTGGCGAGCAGGTCGGCGACGACGAGGACGTCACCGTGCGGGTGGGGATCGAGACCGAGCGGGGCCCCTGGGTGCAGGCGCTGCTCGCGGCCGGCTACCAGGTCTACGCGATCAACCCCTTGCAGGTGGCCCGCTATCGCGAGCGCCATCGCGTGTCGGGTGCCAAGAGCGATCCGGCTGACGCACACGTCATCTGCTCGATGGTCCGAACCGACCACCATCGGCTGCGTCCGGTCGCCGGCGACAGCCCACAGGCCGAGGCGGTCAAGGTGGTCACCCGGGCGCACAAGACGCTGATCTGGGAACGGTCCCGGCACATGTTGCGATTGCGCCAGGCGCTGCTGGACTTCTTCCCCGCCGCCCTGGCCGCCTTCGATGATCTGACGGCGCCGGACGCGCTCGAGCTGCTCGCCGCGGCGCCCGACCCGGCCTCGGCGGCCACCATGAGCGTCGAGCAGATCACCGACGCGCTCAAACGTGCGCGGCGGCGCAACCGGGCTGTGCGAGCCGAGCAGATCGCCATCGTGCTGCGTGGCGAGCAGCTGGGCCAGCCACCGGTGGTGGCGGCCGCCTACGCGGCCACCGTGCGCGCCCAGGCCGCGATCCTCGCCGTGCTCAACACCCAGATCAAGGTCCTGGAGGAGCAGGTCGAGGCCCATTTTGGTAAGCACCCGGACGCCAAGGTCTACCTCAGCCAGCCCGGCCTCGGCCTGGTGCTCGGCGCCCGGGTGCTCGCCGAGTTCGGCGACGACAAACAGCGTTACGCCGACGCCAAAGCCCGCAAGAACTACGCCGGCACCAGCCCGATCACCCGCCAGTCCGGCAAACGCAAGGTCGTCCTCGCCCGGTGGGTCCACAATGACCGGCTCATCGACGCGCTGGGCCTACAAGCCTTCTGCGCGCTCAGCGCCTCACCCGGCGCAAGGGCCTACTACGACCAGCTCCGCACCCGCGGCGCCGGACACCGCGCCGCCCTGCGCCAGCTCGGCAACCGCCTCGTCGGCATACTCCATGGCTGCCTTAAGACAGCCACCGTGTACGACGAGGCCAAAGCTTGGAACCACCACCACGAAAAAGATCTTCCCATCGCCGCTTGACAACCTAACACCGTGGGATGTCTTGACAGACCCGGCGCACGCAGACAGTTCCGTGAGTCCGGCTCTGGGCCGTGGAAGTCATGCAGCCAGGGGCGTCCCGCGCCGTGCCGTCTTTGTGACACTGCCGCGGTTCGGCCTTACAATATCGACCGCCACGCCTCTACGCTCGCGTCGTGTCGCGATGGTTTCAATCGGTGGTGCTCGGTGTTGCTACCACAGGCGGTAGCGGCGCCCTAAGTGTCATCCTCGGCGTCGTCGCTGTAAGGCAGAGTCTCTCGGACGTCGCTGGAATCGTCGTTGCCCTACTCACCGGCGTCGGCTCGGCCATGTCCGGGATCGGAGCCCTCATCGCAGCCAGAGCAGCTCTGCTCGCGGCACGTATGGGCGATGGAGGCGAACGCCGACCTATCAGGCATCATGCTGCCGTCCGGAGACCGCGGGCTGAGGTCGAGTCAGACGATGAATACGACCCTGATGCTTACAAACCGACGTTGCCCCGGACGCGGGATCCGCACCCACTTCCACCATCAGGGCGCACGCCGCCGCCTCCGGGCTATTCGTCATGGGAGGACGACGACTCGCCGGCGTGGTCGGGCTCAGACGCCCTGCGAGTACAGGATCGCTGGGCACAGGTCCGGCGGGCCGCGCCGCCACCACAAGGTCGGCCTCCCGGCTCGGAGGACGCAGGCGGAGTAGCACGACGCGGACGCGTTTACGCCAGCGCACCGGTGCGGTCTGGCGACGAAGGCTCGTATGACGGTCCTGAGCATCGTGTCGGCCGCGCCGACTCAGCGTCGCAATGGGAAGACGTCGATCAAAGTGGTGACGCGCAGCCACCACAGTCCGCTGACGAAGCCCTGTCCGACGTGGTAGCCGAGGACCTCCGTGCTGGAACCGCAACGATCAGCGAGGCTCTTGACCGCCTTGGTCGGCTTGAAGCGGCAGGGCGCGCAGAGGTTCGACACGAGGCGGACACAGAACACACTGATCTGCCCGCCGAGCCGCGCGAGGACGAGGTGCAACAGGCGCCGCAACAGCATGGCTCTGAGTCGTGAGCATTGAAGTTGATCGTCCGCGTGAGCGGAATGGCAGCCCGATCGGCCGGTCGATCTGGCTGCTGGCGGTAGAGGTTGCGGCCCTGATTCTTCGGATCCTGGTCGTCCTCGTGCCGCTGTTCGGCGGGACGGACGGAGGCCCGTCCTGACGCGTTAGGTGGGCCTCCGGGTTCGGGAACGCCCCTCGTCATGGTCGTCGGTCGGCAGGCTGACGCCCCGCTCCTTGGCGATCAACTGGACGAGACGGACGACGGTACGGCGGATCGCGGCGCGGGCGTCGACAACATCGTCGGCAGGGGTCTTGGACCGGTCGCCGTCGCCCGACACGTTGTCGCGGCGGCCGGAACGCATGAGAACGTCGGCGAGGTCGCGGTGCAGTTGGGCGGCGCGCAGCGCGTCCTCGGCGAGGCGCCGGGTGTCGACCCAGCACAGCCGCAGCCCGTCCCAACCGGCGGTTCAGTGCGGGATCAGTCGGTGGGTGGCGGGGTCGACGAGGTAGCCGTAGGGGCGAGGTCCGTGGGTCCATTCGCCTTTGGCGGCCTTGCGTTCCATGCCGTTGATGACCCGGTCGATGATGACCTCGCGTTCGAGCTCGGCGAACGCGCCGAGCATCTGCACGAACAGCCCCCCGGCGGGGCTGGCGGTATCGAACGGCTCAGTCGCCGAGCGGAAATGCACGCAGGCGCTGTCGAGGTCGTCCATCAGGGCGGCCAGGTCACGGATCCGGCGGCTGAACCGGTCGAGGCGGTAGACCAGCAGCAAGTCGAAGCGTCCTGCGCGGGCGGCAGCTCGCGAGATGGCCAACGCTATGGACGCGCTTCGCCAGCACCGAGACCACATTGAGTATCTCGGCCTTACGTTGTCGCCACTGCCACCAGACATCGATCTCGGCGAGGAGGTCCACTACTGAGATCCGCGGCTACAGTTGGGATTCGCGCGCCGGTGTGCCGTATGTATCGCGCGGCTAGCTGAAAATCGCCACCTGGATCGTGGACTTCTACAACACCCGTCAACGGCACTGCACCTGCGACGGGATGTCACCTATCGATTATGAGCGATTGATTGCAGAGGGCCAGGAGGCCCGAAGCCGCATAACGGAACCTCCACGCCTCGAGGGGATTGATATTGGTGCTCCCAACGGTCGAAGGGCATCACCACTTGGCTCTCCGGGGCGGCGACCTAACAGCGGGGACGTTACGCGACGAGGTAGCTGGAGTCGTCGAACTCGGCGGTAACGCGGAGCCGACCGCCGAGAGCCTCGACATAGGCCCGCAACACGGAGACGGAGACCGTGTCCAACTTGCCGCGTTCGACGTCGGAGACACGTGGTCCGGACACGCCCATGGCGTCGGCGACCTCGCGCTGAGTCAGTGCACGATCCCGTCGTACCTCGGCGAGGCGGTGAGCGCGGATCTCATCGTCAAGGCGGCGCTGGGCTGCGGCGCGCTCGGCGTCGGTGCGGACGTGATGGCCGGCGGCGCGCCGGGTCTCCTCGGCCCGCCGCTTCGCGTCACTCCACGAAACGGTGCTCATTCGTACTCCCTCGTTTCGAGTTCGCCCAGGTGGGCGTCGTAGCGTCGGTCGGCCAGCGGGACGGCGGTGTCGTACCAGCCTCGCCAGTTGCCGGACTTGTCCCCGGCTACCAGCAACACGGCCCGCCGAACCGGGTCGAACGCAAAGAGGATGCGCACCTCGCTTGACCCGGCCGAGCCTGGGCGCAGTTCTTTCATGTTCTGGTGCTTCGAGGACTTGATCCGGTCGACCAATGGCCTGCCCAACGCGGGGCCATCCATGGCCAGCTTGTCGACAGCGTCCTCCACCAGGTCCGCAGTGTCAGGGTCGTTCTTGGTGAGGTCGTCGAACCAGTCGGCGACCT
>JAEHDK010000605.1 GCA_016880465.1 Micromonosporaceae bacterium | reverse complement strand
CCAAGAAGCCCGCCGAAGCTGTAGCCCTCCTCAAGTCTAAGTAAACGGTATTGCACCTAGCCCGGCCGCCGCGCGGCGGGATCGACCACGAGCCCGCGCCGCGGTCAGGCGCCAGGCCCCCACCAGCGGGCCAGCGCACTGGTCGCCGGGTCCTCCGCGGCCCGCAGGACCTCCCACGGGTCGCCGGTCGGCGCGTCGAGTCCCGCGTAGCCGAACAGCTCGGCCGCCGCGGGTGCGTCGTCGTGGAACGGCAGGCCGCCGTGCTGCGCCGGGTCGAACGGCGCGCCGCCGAGCAGGGCGGCGTCCGTCCACGGTGGACCGTCGACCGGGTCCGGCAGCGCGCCGAGGTCCACGTGGGGCGGGAACTCGGGGCCACCCCAGCCGTCGGCGCCGGCCGCGTCCGGGTCGGCCCCGAAGACCGGATCCGGGGGTACGGGCGGACCGTCGGCCGGGTGCCCGAATGGCGGTTCGCCGGCGTACCCAAGCGGCTCGTGGACGAGCACGTCCGGCGCCGGGCCGGCGTGGTCGACACCCCCGCCGAGCGGCTCGTCGACATGCGCGTCCACGGCACCGAGCTCGTGGTGCGGGTCGGGCAGCTCGACCGGGTCCGGGTACCCCTCGTGCGGCCAGAGCAGGTGGTCGGCGTCGCCGAGCGGGTCCAGGCCGAGCCCGTCGTCGGCCAGATCGTGGTCGCCGAGGCCGTCCGCGGCGGGGTGCAGCGGGAAGAGGTCGTCGTGCTGGCTCAGGTCCGCGGTCTCGGCATCGCCCGGGTCGTGGTCGTCCGCCGGCCAGTCGTCCCATCCGTGGTGGTCCATGGGTCCTATCGCCGCCCGTCCGTTGCCATCCCGCCCGCGACCGCGGGGCCGGGTTGTCTGACGCCGCCGGGGTCCGGTGCCGCCGGCGCGAGCTGCCGGGCCCGCACCAGAACCTCGTCGAGCTGCTTGATGCGGCCGCGCAGCGCCTCGCGATCCTGCTGCAGCGCGGCGCGCTTGCGCGCTCTGCTGGCCTTGTCGTCGGCCATCGCCTTGTCGATCTCGGCGATGTGCGCGTCGAGCTCCTGCAGCCGCCGCTCGATCGCGTCGTCGAGCGCGAGCGTCAGCGCGTACTGCAGGTCGGTGAAGCGGTGCGTGACCTCGTCGGACAGTGCCGCCCGAGCCTCGCCGAGGACCTCGCGCAGCCAGGTACGGGCCTGCTGGCGGTCGGTGGCCACGCGCCGGCGGAACAGGACGAACGCGCCGGCGGCCAGGCCCAGCCCGAGACCCGCGAACGGGATCAGCAGGCTGGCGCCCGCGACCGTACCGACGCCCAGCGCCGAGACGCCGATCATGGCGCCCCGGCCGGCCATCATCGCCATCCCGGCCGAGGACATCGCGATCAGCACGTTGTCCGGCCCGCCGCCGTCCCGGCGTGCCTTCGCGCCGAGGGCGTGGCGCAGCGAGGCGTTGAGCTGGCGCAGCACGTACTGCAGCTCGCCGGGGTGGAAGACCTGGGCGAGCGTACGCTCCGCGACCTTGTGGAACCGGTACTCCAGATCGTGCGAGAGTCGCACGGACAGCGCGTGCAGGCAGCGGTCCACCTCCTGCGGCAGCGCCTTGAGGTCGTCCCGGCCGGCCTTCTCGATCCGGTTCATGAACTGTTCCTGCAGCTCGGTCAGGTACGTACGCAGCCGGGCGACCGCCTCGACCCGGGCCCGCTGGGTCTCGGTGTTGAGCGCGAGCGACCACTGCCGGCTCTCGGTGCGCTTGCGGGCGGCCAGCGCGGCCCGGTCGGCCCTGGCCTTGTCGACCTCGGCGGGGTCCGGGTCGGTGGCCCGGATCCGGTCGGCCGTCTGCAGGTCCAGCCGGATCAGCTCGCTGCGCACCGCGCGCAGCACGTTCGCCTCGGCCAGCGTGTGCCCGCGGCGGCCCAGCTCGACGAGCGCGTGCTGCAGGGCCGCGATGCGGGACTCGGCGACCAGCTGCGCCGCCCCGGTACCGCTGCCCAGGGTCATCGCGAGCTCGGCCAGCCGGGCGGACACCGGGAACCACGGCGCCGAACCGAACCGCGGTGCGTGCGCCTGCAGCTGCGCCTGGTTGTCGGCGAGGATCGTGCGCCAGCCGGGGTACGCGTCGGTCTTGGTGAGAACGAACAGCACGAAGTTGACCCGCTTGCTGGCCTCGATCAGGAAGTCCAGCTCCGGCTTGGCGAACGGGGCGGCCGCGTCGACGACGAACACCAGGGCGGTGGCCCGTTCCACCGCGTCGAGCGCCACCTCGGCGTGCAGCGGGTCGAGCCCGCCGGTACCCGGCGTGTCGACGAGCGTCAGGTACTGCAGCAGCGGCGCTGAGTGCTGTATCTCGATACGGCGTGGCGGGCGCAGCCCGTCCGGCAACCGGCCGAGCACGGTACCCCAGTCGCGCAGGTCGCCGAGGCTGAGCGCGACGGGGTCCTGCTGCCCCGGCAGGTACGCCCGGGCGCCGTGCTCGGTGCAGTGGGTCAGCTCGAGGTAGGAGGCCGTGGCGACGGCGGCGTCGACGGGCGACAGGTTCGGTACGCCGACCAGCGCGTTGGTGAGCGCGCTCTTGCCCCGCTTCGTCTCACCGACGATCACGAAGACCGGTCGGGTCACCTCCCGGCGGCGCAGCCCGTCCAGGTCGGCGGCCGCGTCCGGGTCCACCTTGCGCAGGAACGCGAGCCCGTTGTCGACGGCCGCGCGCACCGCACCAGCCAGCTCGGTCCAGGCGCCGCGGCGCTCCGCACCGCTCATCGGATACCCGCCCGGACCCGTTGGGAGAGCAGGTAGAAGCCGCGGTGGGCGACCAGCGCGACGCGCGACTGGGCGGGGCTCGCGCCGGCGACCGCGTACACCCGCCACCGGTTCGCCGCCGCCAGTGCGGCCTGGCTCAGCTGCGCCGGGCCGGCCGCGGGCAGGTCGAGGATCCACGCCGGGTCGGTGGACAGGGCCAGCCGGGTGAGCTCCTGCTCCATCGGGTCGGGCAGGTCGACCGCGCCGGTCGTGACCAGCTGGGCGACCTCCAGCAGCCGCAGCCGGTGGTACTCGGGCTGCTGCAGCACCCGTTCGATCGCGTCGCGGAGCAGCTCGCGGTCGTACGGCCGGTCCGCGTGGCTGGCGATCTTCTCCAGGCTCGACAGCGCCCAGCCGGCCTTGATCGCGTCGGTACGCCAGCGGAACGCCTGGTCGAGCGTCTGCCGCAGCCGGGCGAACCCGGACGCCTGGCACAGCATCCGCACCAGGTCGCCGCTGGCCAGCTGCGGGCGGGCCACGAGCTGGGCGATCGCGAACGAGATGCCGTACAGGTCCAGCAGCCGCAGCAGCCGGTCACGCTGCTCGCGCGGGACCGGGCAGTCCCGGTTCACGAACAGGTCCACCGAGGCCATCAGCATCAGCCGGTCGGCCTGCGGCAGCCCGGCCAGCTCACGCAGGGCCTCGCAGTCGGCGGCGGTGAGCCGCCCGGCCTCGGTCGTCTCGGCCAGCAGGCCGACGACCGGTACGACCTCGGACACGACCCGGCGCAGCACGGCGCCCTGGTCCCCGGCGAGCGGGCCGGCCACCGGCCACGGGTCGGCTCCACCGCTGACCAGCTTGTCCACCTTGTTGAACAGGCCCAGCGAGTTGATCGGGTTGCTGGCCAGCCGCGCCGAGATCGACCGGAACGCCTCCAGCGCCGCCAGGTCGTCCTCGCGGACCGCCTGGGTGAACACGTAGATGATCGCCTCGGCGCCGGACAGCGCGCCGACCGAGTCGTCGTCGATGTCGTCGTCGATCGGTGCCTCGTTGAACAGGAACCGCCGCGCGCCCGCGCTGACCGCGGCGTTCGTCGAGGACAGGCCGGGCGTGTCCACCACGGTGAGGTCGCGCAGGTGGTCACTCGTGAGGGTGACATCGACGAACGAGATCTCCGCCCGCGGTACGCCGAGCCGCTGCGGGATCATTCCCGCGTCGTCCAGCGGCCGGCTGGCCCGGCTGCCGTCGCGGCGTACGACGTCGACGCGGTCGGCCGTGCCGTACCGGAACTGGGTCACGATGCGGGTGCACTCACCGACATCGGTGGGCGCCACGCGCCGGCCGATCAGCGCGTTGACCAGGGTGGACTTGCCCGCCTT
>JAEHDK010000069.1 GCA_016880465.1 Micromonosporaceae bacterium | reverse complement strand
ATCCCCGACGACTTCGCAGCCACACCCGAGATGATCACCTGGGCTCGGGAGCACACCCCCGACGTCGGCACCCGCGAGACCGACGCGTTCATCGACTACTGGCGCGGGATGCCCGGCGCGAAGGGTCGCAAACTCGACTGGCTGGCGACCTGGCGCAACTGGATGCGGCGAGCGCAGGCCGACCTCGCAGGCCGACGCAACGGCGCCCGCGCATCCCCACACCGACCGTCCACAACGGACGCCCGCATGGCCCAAGCCCAAGCCGCCGGCGAACGCGTCCAGGCCCAGCTCGACCGGCAGACCGCGAAGGAGATCACCGATGGACGCCCGTGACGTGGCCCGAGTGCTGACTAAGGCCGCCGCGTTCGATCAGCGCACCGTCGGCGACGGTGACATCTTGGCCTGGCTCGACGCCATCGGCGACCTCGATGTCGTCGACGCGCTCGCCGCGGTCACCCGGCACTACCGCGACTCGACCGACTTCCTGCGCCCAGCGCACCTGCGCCGCCAGGTCGCCGGGATCGTCCAGGAGCGAGCCAACGCCGACCGCGAGCGCGACGCGGCCGAGCGTCGTTCAGGCGCTCTGCCCGCGATCAGCCCAGGGCCGACCACGGACCGGTCCGCTGAGATCGCCGCGTTCGTCGCCCAGGTTCGCGATGTGCTGCCGCCTGGCGACCCGGCGAAACTCCGCGGGCCGGCGTGGCTACGGCGGCATGGTTCCCGGCAACTCCGAGCCGCCTCCGACCATCCGATCCGGGAGGTGTCGTGATCGTGTACGGGGAGCCTGAACCGACCACAGTGGACACCTCCGAGACCTGGCCGATCGTGTGCGCCACCGGCCACCGGCCGCAACACCTACACCCGGCCTCGCACAAGTGGGTGCAGGCCCAGCTCAGGTACGTCGTGCGGCGACTCCGCGACTACCACGGCACCACCACGGCCATCTCCGGCCTGGCGCTCGGCGTCGACCAGTGGTGGGCGTGGGACGCCGTCGTCGCTGGGCTGGACCTGTGGGCATACGTGCCGTTCCCGCAGCAGCCAGCGCCGTGGCGGCCCGACGACCGGGCCCGGTGGCAGTGGCTCATCGAGCACGCCGCGAAGGTCCGGACCTTCGGCCGTGACGTGGACGTGCGGATGCTGCACGCCCGCAACGACGGCATGCTTGCCGACTCGGCCGCGGTGGTGGCGGTTCACCGGCCAGGCAAGGTGGACGGCGGCACGGCTAGCGCGTTGCGCAAGGCCCGCTCTCGGCGGCTGCCGGTCATCCTGGTCGACCCTGACTCGCGGACCGTGACCTGGCCGGCGGCACCGGAGCCGGCGCTGTTCCCGCTGGCGGTGGCCCGTGGCTGAGCGGATCCAGCTGCGCCGCACCCGAGGCTGGCGGCTACCGGCGGGTGCGATCGTCGTCGCCCGGCCGAGCAAGTGGGGAAACCCGTTCCGGTACCGGACGCGGGACGGACTCGCCCGCGTACCGGCGCTCGACGGGTCGCCGTGGGAGTACGAGGGCCGGATCAGCGCCGACGGTATGAGGCACGACTATCACCACCCGGGCGGCCGGATCACGGAGCACCACGTCCGGTACATGACCCGCGAAGAGGTCGTGGAGACGTACCGCCGCGCGTTGGTCACGCCGACGCCGCACCTGCGGCTCTGGCACAACGGGCCGATCACTGTCGACCTGGTGCGCCGCGAGCTGGCGGGCCGGGACCTCGCCTGCTGGTGTGCGCTCGACGAGCCATGCCATGCCGACGTGCTGCTGCAGATCGCCAGTGCCACCTGGCTTCCTGACTACGCCGCGAAAGGACCTACCGATGCAGCCTGAACTGACCACAGCTGACACCGCCGAGTCGTTCAACCAGTGGGTGATCATCGAGCTGTTTGGACATCAGCGGTTCGCTGGCCACCTGTCGCAGGCCAACTGGCCACCGGGGTTCGGCCGGCTAGAGATCCCCGCCACCGACGGGCACGACGCGGTGACCCAACTCATCAACCCGTCATCGATCTACCGGCTCACGCCGACCACCGAAGCGATAGCCACCGCCGTCGCTGCCCAATGCCGCCCGGCGCCGGTGCACCGCTGGGAGCTACCTGCCGTGCCCGCCGAGCCGGCCGACGATACCGATGTCAACGTCTCGCTCTGCACCTGCGAGCCGGGGTACGACGGTGAAGACGACGACTGCCCGGTCCACGGCGACGAGGACGACACGCGGGACGTGGAAGGCGGGCCGTTCTGATGGCCGGCGACGACCTGACTGTGCGTCTGGCCCGCTGGCTGCGCACCTGGGACACCGAACACGACCCCAAGGCCACCGCGTGGGAGCAGCTCGACGACGCCAACCGGCAGCAGTACCTCGACGGGGCGCGGCAGCTGCTCACCGAGCCAGACCTTGTGGCGCTGGAAGCGGAGGTCAAGCAACCCAAAGCGTGGCGTCACCGCTGGCAGGTGGTCCGTTGCTGGACGACGGGCCCGAGTGTCGGCGCCTACGTCGCGGTGTGCAGCCACCGGACCGAGTGGGCCGCGGAGTGGTGTTCGCTGCTGCGCCGTGACCGGCCGGACTTCTACCACGACTACCGCCGCACGCCGGAGGTACAGCATGCCTGAGCCGTCCGCACTCTTGCCGCTGACCGGGTTTGAGGTCGGCGAGCGGTCCGAACGGGTCGAGTACCGGGTGGTTGTGAATCCGGACCGACCGAAGCCCCACCGGTGGTCGTTCACGGTGCCGCCGGGTGGCGATCCATGGGCAGCCGCCCGCCAGTTCGGCGCGCCGACCCAGGTTCAAGAGCAGACGGTCGTGACGTACACGAGCGGATGGAAGGCGGCCACCAATGGCTGAGCCGACCGTCGTCGTCAACGTCCGCTGGTGGGATGGCTACCTGGAGACGTTCGAGGCGTCCGAGGTTCGCTTCGGCAGCGACCTGCTGTGGATGCGTCTCGTCGGCGGCCCTAACCGGCACATCCCGCTGCGGTCGGTGCGGTGGTTCTCGACTACCCCGGAAAGTCACGAGGTGATCCAGCATGGCTGAGCCGTCCGTCAAGGTTATGACGATTCGCCTGCCGGCCGAGTTGGCTGAGGAATTGGAGATCGTCGCGCGCGTCGACGACAGGCCCATCGTCGAGGCAATCCGGGTGGCAATAGCCGAATACACCGCTGCTCGCCGTGCCGATACAGCCTTTCGGCGTCGCGTCCGCGCCCGAATTGAGGCCGACTACCAGATTTTGCAGCGATTCGCGGAGGGTGGTGCTACCAGTGACCACATCTGAGCCGTCCACACCCCTAGACCTAGACGCCATCCGGCGCCGTGCGGTCGAGTCGCTGCGTTGGATCAAGGCTGCCCCTTGGAACGCTGACGAGTTCCTGCCGCTGCCGGTTCGTGAGCTACACGAGCACGACGTGCCGGCTCTAACGCGTCACGTGGAGTCTTTGGCCCGGCGGCTCGGCGTGCGCTTCGGCGAGCTGGAGGAGGCGCGCGCCGCGTTGCGCCAGGCGACCGACGAGCGCGACACCGCGCGGGCCGAGGTAGAGCGGCTACGTGCCGTCATCGCGGCGGCGCAAGAGTGGCGCGCTGCTAACCGGCTGCTCGCGGCGGTGATCGGCGCCGACGAGATCAGCAGGCCGAGCCGTGCGTTGATGGACGCGCTGGACGCGTTGGACGGGGACGGCCTGCAATGAGTGAGCCGATGACCCCGAGCCAGCAGGCGGCCGCGTTCCACGGGCAGGCCATGAACCTAGCGACCCCACATCTGTATCGGCTGGACGCAGCGCTGCACGCGCTCGACCTGTACGAGGCCGAGGTAGAGCGGCTACGTGTTGACCTGCGGGCTGCCACCTGCCGGGCGGAGGAAACGGCCGGTCAGTTCGCCTTCGTGTCCAAGTCGCTGAGCGCCTCGTCTGCCGAGGTAGAGCGGCTCCGCGCCCGCGTCCATGAGGCGGTGGACGAGTGCCAGCGTCGCTACGGCCCCGTCGAGTCGCAACTGGTCAAGTTGCGGAACCTGATGCGGGAGTCGATGCAGCGGCACAACGAGGAAATGGCCACGCTCGGCCGTCAGCCGGGCACCTACATCAGCGGCT
>JAEHDK010000604.1 GCA_016880465.1 Micromonosporaceae bacterium | reverse complement strand
TTCTCGTTCTCCGGGCTCAAGACCGCGGTCGCCCGCTGGGTCGAGACCCGGGAGCGGGCCGGCGAGCCGGTACCCATCGGCGACGTCGCGGCCAGCTTCCAGCGGGCCGTCTGCGATGTCTTGGTCCGCAAGTCGATCGACGCGTGCCGGGCACACGGCGTCCGTACGCTCGTCATCGGCGGCGGCGTCGCGGCCAACTCGCGGCTTCGAGCGGTGGCCGAACAGCGGTGTGCGGCCTACGGCATCCGGCTGCGGGTACCGCCGCCGCGGCTGTGCACCGACAACGGCGCCATGGTGGCCGCGCTCGGCGCCCATCTCGTCGCCGCCGGAATGCCACCCAGCCGCCTCGACCTGGCGGCCGACTCGGCGCTCCCGCTGGCGACCGTGAGGGTGTAACCTCGCGCGCTGTGATCGTGCGGATGTGGGAGGTGCGGGCGCACCCGGAGGGCCTCACCGAACTGCTCTCCTGGCTCTGCGACATCGCGATACCGGCGGTCGAGATGAACCCGCTGCACGTGTCCAGCGAGGTGTTCTCCTCGACCGACAACCGGGTCGTCGTCGTCTCGAAGTGGCGCAGCAACCCGGAGGAGTTCCTGGATCCACCCGGTCACCTCACCGTCCGCAAGCCACACGCGTGGGACTTCACCCCGGTAGACCGGTAAACCCATCGCGGCTCGGCCAGTCGATCTCGTACGTTCGTAGGCGCTATGGCGCGCTGCTGTTCTCCGCGCACGACGCCGACCGGGTGGCGTTCCTGGCACGGTGACCACGGGCCGCAGAGACTCACCTCAACAACATGATCAGGCCGAGCAGTACGAGTACGCCGAGCGCGACCGCGAAGGCGACGAGGAGCTGCCGCCCGCCGGTGTCCACTGCGGACGCCGGCGGGTCCGGCGGCTCGGCGGGGAGGTCGCGCAGGACGACCGCGAGGTCGGCGAGCGTACGGGTCTGGTAGACCACCCCGACCCGCTCGGCGAACTCCGCCAGGGTGAGCCGGCCCGCTGCGGTGTGCCGCTGGAGGGCGGCGACGACCCGCTGGCGATCCTCATCGGACGCGCGGATCTCGACGCTCATCGGCCCTCCCTCGCCGCTCAGCGTACGGCCGGTGGGTCGGTGGTCAAGCCCGCCGGCACAGCAGGACGGTGTGCGCGCCGGCGACCCGGGCCAGGACCACCGTGCCGTCGTGGTCCCCGGACAGCCGGAGCTGCCGGCGCAGCACCTCGGGATCGAGCGCCGAGCCGCGCTTGCGGATCTCGACCCGCCCGACAGCGCGGTCCCGCAGCACTGCCCGCAGCCGCTTGAGCGAGAACGGCAGTACGTCGTCCACCTGGAAGCACTGGGCGAACGGGGTGGGCCGGCGCTGCGCGGCGTAGACGTACGCGATCGTCGGGTCGGCCAGCGCACCGTCTACTGTGGACGCGAACTCGGCGACGAGATGCGCCCGTACGACGGCCCCGTCCGGGTCGTAGAGGTACCGGCCGACCCGCCTGACGGGTGCGGTCGCGGCGCCGGTACCGGTCAGCTCGGCGACGTCCGGCCCGCGCAGTACGGTGGCCCGCCGGGGTACCGCGGCGAGCGGACCGCACCAGAAGGCGGCCTCCACGACCTCGCCGTCGACCGACACCCACTCGGCCTCGGCGCCGGGCGGCACCAGGGCGTGGTCGATGCCCGGAGCGAGCTTGAGCACGGTCCTCGGTACCCGCGCCGGCAGCCGGGCGACGAACCCGTCTGCCACTCGTTGCGGAACTGGCGCGCGTAGCTGAATCCGTAGCGTGCCAGCAAATAATTGGGGTCGGCGCCCGCGCGCG
>JAEHDK010000603.1 GCA_016880465.1 Micromonosporaceae bacterium | reverse complement strand
GATCGGTTGTTGCCCAGATTCGGCGCCCCGGTCAGCCATTGCGGTCCTCCAACGCGGCGGCCCAAGACAACCGAAGGTAACGCCGCTATAAACTGTAGTGGTTTGATCATCCGTATTCAATAGCTGGGTCCAGAGGGCGTCCCCCTCTGCCAAGATCTCATGAGGCCAGGGCTTTAATCCTGAAGCTTTCTAGCGAACCTCGGTTGTCAGGGGTTTGACGATTGAGCCAAGTTTTTACGCTGTTGCGGGTTAGGCGTGCCCGGAGCAGGTAGTCGTTGATCTGTTTGTCGATGGTGCGTAGTGCTTGGCGCAGTGGCGGGGGTGCAGGTGGTTGGTCGGCGGCGGTGAGCGGCACGAGCAGCCGGTTGTGGACCTTGGTGTAGAACACCGCGACGCTGAGCCCGTCGGGGTGAGGTGGTAGGTGTTGGAGTGCGGCAGGCGGTGGATGAGTCCTTTCAGCCGCAGCCGGCGCAGGTCGTAGCTGGCCTGTCCGATGGTGTAGGGCACGTCGAGTAGTCCGGTCATCAAGGCGCGAAGGCTCTTGTTGGTGCGGTGACGGCGTGCGTGGTGACGCAGAGGGCGCCGGTCAGGGCCATGACCCGAGGGTCGCCGAACCGTAGGGCCGGGGCGCTCCTGCCCTCCTCGATGGTGGGGTGCGCGACCCGCGCAGAGGCTGGGCTCGCGAGAACACAGCCCTGACCGTCGCGCTCAGTGTCCAGCAGTCGGTGGTTGATCGCACGGGCCCTGCCCTGGAGTTCGTGGAGGTTGTGCAGGCGGCGTTGGCAGCCCAGGTCGGTTGGTGAGTTGATGACGGTCTCGATCCGCAGGACCCGGCCGTCCTTGAGGTACAGCTTGATGCGTGAATGCCGGTAGAAGGCGTTGACGGTGACATCGACTCCGCGGGTGACGACTTGGTCTTGAACACTCCGGGGGTGGCGCGTTTGGGGCCGTTACGGATCTGCCGGTCGAAGATGACCTCGACCTGGTCGGGGCGGCCCACGTCGAGGTTGTCGGCGACCAGCGCCTCGAAGAAGCTTCGGCTAGGCGGATCTTGCGATGATCACGCGGAAGTCCGTGATGGTCAGGCCGATCACTTCGTCGGCAGCGCGGCGCCGGGCCTGCATGCTCATCGTGATGGGAAACGCCGGCAACGGCGGGAAGGGCGGCTTGCCCACCGTTGCCGGGTTGAAGTCGCTGGTGAAGCACTCAAGCCGGAAGTCGGCTTCGAGTATCGATGCCTCGCCCGCGTCTTCCGCACTCGTCTCGGGCAACGGCGCGCTCGGCGCCCCGGCGACGGAGGTAAGTGGCCACTCTAGGCTGCGGGCACCGTGGCCGATCGAGCAAGCGATGACGGCTTGGCTGCCTGGTGTGCGTTCAACGTGACCGTTGAGCACCAACAGAAAACCGATCAGGTCGAGCGTCTCTGGAAGGCTGACCGTCAGCTGACCCGCCATCCCGAGCGCGGCCGCGAACGGGCTGTCCTGGGCGCCCTGGAGCAGCAACGTGAGCCGGTCGAGGGTGAAGTTCACGCTCAAACCGTCGTCGGCGACACTGTCAACCATGCTGGCGGCTTGGTTTGCCGGGTCGTAGTGGCTCGTCCATTGGCCCCAGGTCGGAATATCCATCGCCATCGTGGGCCTCCGAGCAGCGGGATTAGTAACACGCTCAGGCTAGACCGCAACGTACGGCAGCGCGTACCCGGTGCCGGCTTCCCGACAACCGGTGGTGGTCAGCCTTTCCGGACACCGGTAACGAGGCCTCTCGTCATCATGCGGATGACGCCGGACAGTGCACCGCGAATACGTCAGCTGCGCCGGTTTCGGGCACCGCCGCCTCGCCGCTTGTCGCCAATCCCCGACCCCGCTCTGCGGCTCCAGGTCGCCCATCCCCGCTACCGATCGACTCCAGCGGCCGGTCGGCGTGATCGAGGTCGAGCGCACCATCAACCGCAGCGGCCACGTCTTGCTCGGCCGGCACGTCGTGCTGGCCGCTGAGATCCTCGGTGGGCAACGCGTCGGCGTGCGCATCGACGGGCAGACCCTGGCCTTCTTCGACCAGCGCGTCACCGTACCGGGGCCGATCCGGCCAGTGCCTCCAGCCGTACCTCCGGGGTCGGGATTGTCACGGCCTGCGGACAGCAGCTGACCCGCCGCAGGGCTGTCCGGGGCGAAGGTGCGCGACGGGTGACCCAAATCAGCACCTGAAGGCCCGTCCCGTGGGGTCACGGGACAGGCCTCGGCTCACGCTTCCGGGACGGGCCGGACCGTATGCGCGGTCCAGGCGAGGGCGAGGCCGGCGAGGACGCCGAGCGGGGCGAACGTGCCGAGCATCAGGGATGCCACGGCGGCCACGATCAGGAGCACAGACGCGCCGCGCGACATGGCGTGCCGGCGCCAGCCGACGACCGCCAGCGCGCCGAATGCGGCGATGCTGAGCAGGACCATCAGCAGGAACAGCAGCAGGAGCGTGAAGTCCGTTTCGCCGAGCGCGTCGAACTCGCTGGCACCGACCTTCCCGGCCAGGTGCGCGATCACGGTGCCGTGGGTCCACGCCGGAACCGCGATGAACGCGCAGGCCAGGCCGGCCAGGGTCAGCGACCACCGGGGTAGGCGGGTCGTCGGGCCGAAGAGCGGCAGCGAGACGGCGAGCACGGCGAAGGACAGTCCGGTGATCAGGTTGGCGACGACCACGACGGGTGCGCGGGCGGTGTCCACCTGGACGATGTCGGCCTGGAGGAACCAGCTGGAGATGAGGGCGGCCGAGGCGACCGCGCCGGTGAGACCGGCGGCCGTGACGGCGGTGCGGGCAACGGTTGGTGCGGGGACGGCGAGGG
>JAEHDK010000068.1 GCA_016880465.1 Micromonosporaceae bacterium | reverse complement strand
GCGGTGGTGGGGCCGAACGCGACGAGCAGGCAGCCACACGACTGGGCGTTGTTCGGGCCGCCGACCCGGGCCTTCCGGTTCGCCCAGCCGCCGATCGGAGACCAGGTCGCGCCCGCGTCGTCGGTGAACCAGACCCCGCCCTTTCCGCTCGCGGCGTAGGCGCGCGAACCGTCCGGGTGTACGGCCAGGTCCCGGGCGCGGCCGGTAGACCGCGCATAGTTCGCGTTGAGGTTCGACGCGCGGATGACCGAGGGGCCGATCGGCACCCATCGACGCGTGTTGGTGGTCGGGAACCCGGTGGTGACGAGGCTCGACAGCGCCGGGATCGCGGCGAGCAGCCGGGCCATCGCCTCGTCGATGGCGACCCGGTCGAAGATGCCGGCCCGCGCGGCGATGAACGCCTCCCGGGCGGCCGAGCGGCCGCTGCCGCTCATGGTCGGTCGCCACTCATGGTTGCCCCTCCTCCGGAGTGACCCGTACCCAGCCTTCCTGGACCTCGTGCGGCAGCCGGGGCAGGTACGCCGTCTGGGTCGCCGCGACGATCGGGTCGTCCCGCCAGGTCAACGGCCCGGTGCGGCGGGTGAATGTCTGCCGGTCGCCGAGCAGGTTCACCAGTGGGAGCTGGATCTCGGCCGGGTCGACGAGCACGGGACCGACGCGTACCGACGGCACGAGGCGGCGCAGCCCCGGGGTGACCCAATCGTCGGACAGCGCCAGTTGCTTGCGCGGCAGTACACCGGAGGTCAGGTGTACCCGGCCGACCGGCAGCATCAGCAGGGTGAGCCGGACGGTCTGGCCGGGTCGCACCCAGAGCGTGCCGTCGGGCACCAGGTACGGATGGGCCAGCGGGTCGACCGGCGGTGTGCTGACCTCACCCCGTGTCAGGTCCCGCGTTGGCTGCACTCACCGCTGGAACGTCACGAACCGGTTACCGGCCGCCTGTTGCCGCTCATCCGTCGCGGGCGGCGGACCGGCGAGTTCTTAACGCGTAGCAGATGGCGCTGATGGCAAACATGCCGGCGGTGAGCAGCAGCCAGCGGGCGAGGTAGGGCTGCTGGTTCTGGCCGGTGGCGGCTAGGTAGGTCTGCTGGCCCTGACGGAGAATGCCGGGGAAGAAGATGAGGAACAGCAGCGCCGTACCGAGGGTGGGCACCCGGATGTAGTTCAGCGGCGAGACCGCCGGCTTGGCCGTCGTACGTGGCCACAGCCGGTGCAACGCCGCCGTGAGAGAGCGATCGGTCACGGCGTAGATCGGGAACAGGACAAGGTCGTGGCCGATGATGGCGCCGGCGAACCAGATCAGCATGCGGACGAACAGCGGCTCGCTTGCCAGGTGGGTGACGACGTAGCCAGCTAGGGCGAATGCGGCGAGCAGGGCGAGTAGATGCAGCGGGTTGGCGGCATAGGCGCGGCGGATGCGCGCGCCGAGCTCGCGCACGTCAACCGCTCCGGTACTCGATGCTGTGCACCCACTTGGTGCAGTGGACGCCGGGCAGCGCCGGAACGATGACCCGAGCGGGATACCCGTGGTCGAGGGACAGGTCGGCACCGTTGACTCGCAAGGCGAGCATCGAGTCGCGGTCGTGGATCTGGTTTCGCTGGAGGCTGGCATGGTTGAACAGGCCCGAGCGCTCCAGGGACTGCACGTGTGCCGAGTCGGGACTGGTCATGCCCACCAGACTGGCCAGGTCGCGGAGGCGTACGCCGGTCCAGGTCTGGACCGTTGACCAGCCCTCGACACAGGCGATGGGCAGCCGCACCGTGTGCTGCGGCATGGCACGAAGCGCCGGCCGGTCCAGCACCATGGATTGCCCGCTGCCGCGGACGGTCAGCCGCCAGCCCGAGCCGGTGTCGGCCGGAGTGACGGCGGCGGCCTTCGCGGTGCGGTTGATCTGGAAGTCCGTTGGCCCGCTGCCGTACGAGCGGCCGCGCGGCAGCAGCAGGACGGCGCGGCGGGTCACACCCCCGAGGACCTGCCCGGCGGTCAGCACCGCGATCAGCAGAGTGCCTCCGGCGACCAGGGCGAGCGCGCCACGCCGGCTCATCGTGGCCGGGCCCGGGTGCGTTGCTGCCAGCCCATCCGGGTCGGGAGGTTCCGGCCGGGTGCCGGCGCGCGAGGTGCGCAACTCGGCACCCAACGACCGCGACCGCAGCCCGGCCAGCAGCCGGGGCAGCTTGATGGCCACGTGCACCGTCAAGCCGGCGATGAACACCCAGGCGCCGTAGTAGTGAGCGGTGTAGAAGTCGAAACCGAACAGGTAGGCGTACTGGATGTTGAGCACGCCGGTGGCGATCTGGAACAGGATGCCGCCGACCACCAGCACCAGCGACAGCCGTTCGAGGGCCTCGGCGATCGAGCGTGCCGGTGGCCAGATAAACAACTTCGGCACCACCGACCACAGCTTGGCAAGGACGGCCGGAATCAACACCAGACCGAGGATCACGTGTAGCCCTTGGGTCACCTGAAACAGCCAGGCGGGCCGGGTCGGCCAGTCGAACAGGGGAAGGTGCAGCCATCCAACGCCGGCCGGGAACGCCTGACCGAACCGCGGGCCGTAGGCGATGTAGTCGAGCAGGCCCGTGACGATGACCAACGGCAGACCCGCCAACAACACCGCGCTGAGCACCGCGGTCAGCCATGGCCCCCGCAAGGGGCTCCGCCATGCCTGGGTGATGCCGACGCCCGGTGGCGGGTGTCGCTCCAGCGTCCGCCACAGTCTCGACGGGAACCCGTACGACACGTTCTCACCCTCGCCGTCGCCGCTGTGCGCCGCGATGCGGTCATGCCTGCGAGGCGACGGCGGACTAGTCGATGGCACATGGTCTCCCGGGCCGATCCGAGGCAACGTCGATAGCCGGCCACGCCACCGAAGCGCCATATCCGAACACTAAGGGACCGCCCGTCCGCGACCGTCCCGAATGGCCGAAAAGGAAACCGCGAAGAGCGCACGCTCGGTGCAGCGGCTGCAGGTCATGTCTGGTCACCTGCCGACTGTCCGGGCTTGCCGAGCCGGGCGAACCACCGGCCGGCCCGGGTCCACGAACAGAGCACGCGCAGCCCCGCGGCGGCGGCAACGCGCTCGAGATCGGATGCCGCGACGAATGCCCACGGGAACCGCGCGCTGGCCAGCTCGGCCAGGTCCGGGTGGTGCAGCCGGAGCATGCCGGCCCAGCTGCAGGTGCCCGGCGGATCCAGCTCCACCAGGATTTCACCGTCGGTTGTGGACAGTTGCGCGCAGCGCCGCAATAGCCGTACGGGGTGTCCGCCGATGCCGATGTTGCCATCGGCTAGCAGGACCCGGCGCCACTGGCCCTGGCACGGCAGCGGGTCGAACACGTTGCGGTGCAGCGCAGCAGCCCCGCGCTGGCGGGTCAGGGCAACCGCATCGGCGGACACGTCCACGCCGAGGGCACGACGCCCCGCGGCGCGGAGGGCACCGACCAACCGGCCCGCGCCGCAGCCGACATCGAGCGTTTCGTCGGCGCAGTGCGACAGCAGGCCGGCGTCGCCATCCCGGAGCGGCCCGCACCACGCCGCGAGATCAAGGTGTTTCCGCTCGCCGGTGTCGTCGACCGCCACCAGCGGTGCGGACCAGCCGGCCGCTGCGCGCCGCAGGGCAGCCCCGTACACCGACAAAGCGCTGGGCACCTCGACGGCCGCCTCCGCGGTCACCGGACGGCCTCCACGGGCTGCGGCACCAGCCGTGGTACGGCGGCGGCGAAGCGGCTGTTGCGCCGGCACAGCGCCGCCACGGCGTATGCGTCATCGGCGGTGTCCACGTCCCGCAGCACCGGCAGGATGTCGACCGCGATACCGCGGGCACGCAGCGCCGCGACCGTGCGCGCGCCGGTGTCCGCTGTGGACATCGGCACCGTATCCAGCACCGCGGCGTGGCCCGGGTCGCGTAGGCCCAGCGCCCACCAACCGCCGTCGGTCGCCGGCCCGAGCACGGCTTCCACCCCGTCGCTGGCGAGCCGATCAGCGACGTCGGCCAGCAGCGCAGCGGTCACCTGCGGGGTGTCCATGCCGATCAGCAGGCTCGCCGTGCCCGGCAAGGCGGTGTCGGCGTACCCGTGAACCAGCCGCTGGCCAAGGCCGGCGCCCCGCTGCGGCATGGTGTGCCAACCACGCGGCGCCGGGTACTGCCCACTGCGGAGCAGCGTCCGCCGGACGGCCGGTGCGGCGGACACCGTGTCCAGCGTGTCGGCCAACGCCGCAGCCGCCACACCGGCCGCCTGCCGCGGGGTGCACGGCGGGCACAGTCGCGTCTTCACCCCGCCCGGCACCGGCGCTTTCGCGATAACGAGAAGCTGCGTCATCATCGGGAAACTACCCAGGGTTGTGCCCGAATACCCTTACTCGACTGTGACGGTTCATTACGAAACGGGGACACGCGCTCCCACCGAGGCCCGAACCCGGCGTGGTGCATAGCCCGTGCGCCTCGCTCACCAATTAGTCCACAGTAGATGGTTGACCGCCAGCGCCGTCGCCGCCTGCGCCATCAGCCAGCCGCGGACCTGGTGCGACGGCAGCCTGGCGGTGGCGGCCAGCAGCCAGACCGCGAGCGGCAGCCAGATCCGTTCCACCTCGGCCCTGCTCAACCCGGACAGGTCGGCGGTGAGCACTGCCGCGGCGGCGGCCAGCGGCAGCCAGGACACCCCGGCCGGCCGGTCGCGGATCGTCAACCCGGCCCGCCAGAGCGAGGGCCCCAGGGCCGGTCCGGCCGCCAGTACCAGGCAGGCGAGGTTGGCCCAGACGAAGTAGCCGTACGGGCGTTCGGCGGCCCAGCCCTGGTAGTACCGCTGGACGACCAACTCGTACCCGGCGGGCCACCAAAAGCCGGTCGCGGTGAATGCTGCGGCGACCACCGCGACCCCGGCCGACGCGCCGGCCAGCGTGGCCAGCCGGGCCCGCTGGCGAAGCAGCACCACGGCGAGCGCGAGGCCGCCGGCGAGGACGAAACCGTACGACAGGTAGAGCGCGAAGCCGAGCAGCAGCCCACCGGGCAGCCCCGCCCACCAGGGGCGTATCGCCAGCAACGCCAGTCCCGCAGCCACCACGCCGGCGAACAGGCCGTCGGCCGAGGTGCCTACCCACACCGCTCCCGGGAACAGCACGAGGAACGGAACCACCGCGCGGGCCGCGGCCTCGTCGCTCAGGGCCCGCAGCGTCACCGGTACGGACACCGCCACCGTCGCACCCGTCAGCACGCAAGCGAGCCCGGCTGGGCCGCCGCCGCCGAGCCCGATCCGGTCGAGCCAGACGAAGACCAGCAGCGCACCGGGCGGGTGCCCGGCCGTGTGGGTGGACCACGAAGCGGGCTGGAAGTCCAGGATCCGCCCGGTGAAGCCGGCCAGCATCGCCGGGATATCAACGACGCGAGGTACCTCGTTGAGGTACTCCGCCTGGGGCGTCAGGCGGGTGGCCAGCCCCGCCGACCAGCCATCCACCATGGCCAGCGACAGTGTCCAGGCCAGCGCCGCCAGGTAGCTCATTCCGAGCAGCCGCCACCACGGCGCCCGCCGCGCCCAACCGGGCAGCCACCACACCGCCGCCCCGGCGACCGCGATCGCGGCCGGAGTACCCCAGCCCAGATGCGGCCGCCAGCTCGCGTACAACGGCGGGGCGGCCACCCGCAGCGGCACCCCACGCGCGTTGAGCACGATCCCCACCACGGCCGCGACCACCAGCAGGACGACCTCGAGCGCCACGATGAACAGGTCCGCCCGGCGGCACCCCACCCGGGCACCCCTCACCGGGCGAGCACCTTCGTCATGTCCCACACGGCCCGCGCGGTGCCGCGCAGTGTTCCAGTGATCTTGGAGCGGGTGCCGGCCGCTCGCGGCGCATAGTCGACATCGACCTCGCCGACGCACAGCCCGGCGCGGGCCGCCTTGACGACCATCTCCAGCGGATAGCCGCACCGCCGGTCGCGCAGGTCAAGAGCCAGCAACGCGCTGCGGCGCCCGGCCCGCATCGGCCCGATATCGTGCACCGGCGTTCCGGCCGCCCTGCGCAGCCGCCAGGCGAGGACGGCATTGCCCCACCGGGCATGCGTCGGCCACGCACCGCGGACGGTCGGCTGCCGCCGTCCGAGCATCAGGTCCACCGCGCCGGCCCGTACCGGGTCGGCCACCCGCGGCAGCTGCTCCGGGTCGAAAGAGCCGTCCGCGTCCAGGAAGCAGACCACGTCGTCGGCCGGGTCGCAGGCGAGCAGCCCCGCATGCGCCGCGGCGCCGAACCCGCGCGGCGACGCGAGCACGACGGTGGCGCCGTGCGCGGCGGCCACGTGCGCGGAGCCGTCGGTAGACCCGTTGTCGGCCACCAGCGCGACGTAGCCAGCCGGCAGGCGGGACAGCACCCGCGGCAGCGCCGCGGCCTCGTTGAGGCACGGTAGGACCACGACCGTCACCATCGGGACGCTACCCAGACAAGGAGCGACCGAACCTTATCGAGGTGTGACAGGACATTACGAGTTCCGAACACCCCCACCGGGCACGCGACCACGTGCGTACGGTCGGCTCATGAGGGTGCTGGTGACTGGCGGGGCGGGCTTCATCGGATCACACGTCGCCCGCGCACTGGCCGGCGCCGGGCACGACGTCGTCGCATTGGACTGCCTGCACCCGGCCGCCCACTCCGCAACGCCGCCCAACCTGGACGGCATCCGGCTGCGCGTCGGCGACGTGCGAGACCCGGATGCCGTCGGAGCGGCATGCGAGGGCGTCGACGCCGTCGTACACCAGGCCGCCATGGTCGGCATGAGCGCCGACCCTGCGGACCTGCCCGAGTACGTCGGCTGCAACGACCTCGGTACGGCCGTGCTGCTTGCGGCCATGGCCCGTGCCGGCGTGCGGCGGCTGGTCCTGGCCGGCTCGATGGTCGTCTACGGCGAAGGTACCTACCAATGCCGGCAGCACGGACCCACCAGGCCCGGTGCCCGCGACCTGGTAGATCTGGCGGCCGGCCGGTTCGACCCGCGCTGCCCCGGGTGCGACCAACCGTTGGAGCCTGGCCTGGTCGAGGAGGACGCCCCGCTGGAACCGCGCAGCGGGTACGCCGCCACCAAGCTCGCGCAGGAGCACCTCGCCGCCGCCTGGGCAGACGCGACCGGCGGACGGGCCATCGCGCTGCGCTACCACAACGTGTACGGCCCCCACCTGCCCCGCGACACGCCCTACAGCGGCGTGGCCGCGATCTTCCGCTCGGCGCTGGCCCGCGGCCAGGCACCACAAGTGTTCGAAGACGGCGGGCACCGCCGCGACTTCGTCCACGTCAGCGATGTGGCCGCGGCCAACGTCCTCGCCGTCGACGCCACGGCCGGCGGCGTCGGCTCGCGGGCGTACAACGTGGCCTCAGGCGTGCCCTTCACCGTGGGCGACATGGCCCACGCACTGGCCGCCGCCACTGGCGGTCCGACCCCGGTCGTCACCGGACGGTACCGGGCCGGCGACGTCCGCCACATCGTCGCCTCGCCCGGCCGGGCGCGTGACGAGCTCGGCTTCGAGGCGCATGTCGACCCTCAGACCGGCATCGGCCGGCTCGCGACCGAACCGCTGCGCTAACTCCTGCTCGGTTTATCGGCACCCCTACGGAAGTCGTGGTTGTTGTGTGTCGCGCCCACCGCCGCACTGGCCTGAACTGGACCTCGCCGTGCGGGAATGGCGGGAAGGCGGACGACGAAACGGCAGCCGCCGCCGGTGTTATGCGCGTGAACATGACCACCATGTGCTTCGACCAGCCCTCGTACGATGGCCAGACCGAGGCCGCCGGCGGCGATCGGGGTCGGCCCAGCCGCCGAGTGCGGAGTGCGGGCCCGCTCGCCGCGGAACGCGACGTCGAAAACGCGCGGAAGGTCGGTCTCCGGGATTCCGCCGCAGCTGTCGGAGACGGCCAACCACACGTCTCCGTGCTCGAAGCCGGCGTCGATGCGCACCGTACCGTCGGGCGGGGTATAGCGCAGGGAGTTCACCAGCAGGTTGGTCACCACCCGTGCCAGTTCCGGCTCCGCGGCGATGACGGTGGGCCAGCCAGACTCGGCGGCGACGACGTTCACACCGCGGCTGGCGGCAAGGGGGGCGGTTGCGGCGATCGCATCGGAAACGACATCGGCCAGCGGCACGGTCGACAATGCGAGGCGCAGGGCGCCCGCGTTGATCCTGGACAGCTGGAACAGGTCATCGACGAGCCGGGTCATGCGGTCGGTCTCGACCCGGATCCGGTGGTGGTACTCGGCCACGGTAGCGGGGTCCTCGACGACGTTGTCCTGCAGAGCTTCGGCCATGGCGCGTATGCCGGCCAGGGGCGTCCGCAGGTCGTGCGAAACCCAGGCGACCAGCTCGCGCCTGCCGTTTTCCATCTCCCGTTCGCGCTGGCATGCCTGCTCGGCCCAGACTGCCGAGGTGGCTAACCGCCGGCCGAAGGCGATACCCACCGCGAGGCTCACCGCTGCAGATGCAACCACGGTGACGAGGACGACCTGCAAGTCGTGCGCGGAAAGAAACATGGCCAGGGCGACCGTCGCCACGCCGGCCACCACCGCGGTTACCGTGACCACGAGCAGGACGCACACATGCACGAGAACCGACCGGCCGCGAAGCATACGCAGCGCACCAATTCCTAGGCCGGCAACGACGGCGCCGGCAAGGAGCGCGTACAGGCCGATCGAGAACAGTTCAGACACGATCAGATCCCGTGGGCTCATACCGGTAGCCCACGCCCCAGACGGTGACTATCCGTCGTGGCGCCGACGGGTCGGTTTCGATCTTCTCCCGGAGCCGCCGCACGTGAACCGTCACAGTGGATTGGTCGCCGTACTGCCAGCCCCAGACACGGTCGAGAAGCTCCGGCCGGGACCACGCGCGGGCGGGGTACCGAAGAAGGAAAACAAGCAGGTCGAACTCGCGCAAAGTCAGGGCCAACGGCTTGCCGTCGAGGCGGGCGATGCGGCGTCCGGTGTCGGCGGTCAGGCCTCCGTCCCGCAGAACGGTCCAAGTGCCTGGCCCAACGTGGGCCCGTCCGGTCCGGCGCAGCACCGACCCGATCCGCAGGACCAACTCGCGCGGCGAGAACGGCTTCGTAATGTAGTCGTCAGCGCCCACCTCAAGGCCGACCACCCGGTCAGCCTCCTCGCCGAGTGCGGTAAGCATCACCACCGGCAGATCGGGACGTTGCCGACGCAGACGCCGGCACACCTCAAGACCGTCGATGCCTGGCATCATGAGGTCCAGGACCACCAGGTCGGGCGGTTCAACCGCCGCGGCAGCCAGTGCGTCCGCGCCGTCCACCGCGAGCCCGACCCGGTAGACCCGGGCGCGACCTTTGACGTGCACCGAGTATCTGTTGTCACGGGCGGGCATCGTCGTCACCTCGCAGCGTCGCTTTCAGACTAGAGACCGAACCGCTAGAGGTGAGGCCGGACCTCGCCCCCCACTACACAGGGGCTGCTGAGGACCTGCCGGACGAGCTACAGGCTGCATCAGCTCCACCGGAATGGAGTACCGTCACGCGCTCGACCTGACTCGGCCCTCAATTGCCGCGATCCGCTCGCTACGCCGCGTCACTGCGGGCTGGCCCTTCGGCGTCTTGACATGCCGATGAGAAGTCGTCGCCGCCGGCGAAGCGGCTCGACTCCTGATCTATGTCGCGGACGCCGGCTCGGTGCTTTTGTGGTCGTGATGAGCAACGCGGCTGCACGACGGGATCGCGGTGCCGCGGTAGGAGCGCTAGACTCTCGCGTCGATGAGGATCGGCGTGACGCTGCCGTTCTCGGCGTCGGATGGACCGGGCCGGCTGCCCACCTGGTGGGAGATGCACGCGTTTGCGGCCCACGCCGAGGCGGTCGGGCTGGATTCGCTCTGGGTCTGCGACCATTTCCTGTCCGGTCCAGCGGGCAGGCCCGCCGAGGCCATCCACGAGGGCTGGACCATCGTGGCCGCACTCGCTGCCTCGACCGCCAGGATCGAGGTGGGCCAGCTCGTGATGTGTGTGTCGTTTCGCAGCCCGGCGATGTTGGCGAAGATGGCGGTCACCGCCGACGGCGTCAGCGGTGGTCGTCTCGTCTTGGGTCTGGGGGCTGGTTGGTATGACCTGGAGTACCTGGCATTCGGCTTCCCGACCGACCACCGTGTCGCCCGGTTCGAAGAGGCGCTGCAGATCATCGGACCGCTGCTACGCGGCGAGCGGCTGACCTTCGCCGGCCGCTACCACCAGATCCGCGACGCGGTGCTGCTCCCGCCGCCGGACCGACCGATCCCGATCCTGGTGGCCGGCAACCGCCCGCGGATGCTGCGGCTGACCGCACGCTATGCCGATGCCTGGAACACCGCCTGGTTCGGGCTACCCGACGACCGGTTGGGCCAGCGGCTGGCCAACATGCACGCGGCCCTGCAGGCCGAACGCCGCGACCCGGCCACGCTGCGCCGCACCGTAGGCATGGACTCCGAATTGATTGATCCTGACCAGACCGGCGCCGGGCCGACCGCCGGCGCCGTCGACGAGCTGGCCCGCGCGATCGACGCGTACGAACGGCTCGGCATCGACGACCTCATCGTCCGTCTCGAACCGAGCACCCAGCCGGCATTGGACCGGCTGGCCCGAGCCATCGAGATTCGCGGCCGTTGACTGCCGACACCCGGTAAACGATCTCGGCTCGGCACACGCGCACAAGGAGCCGCTGAGCGGGCGCATCGCGCGACGTCGCCGCTGAACGTGCCGATCTTGTAAAGCGTCAGCTGGGACGCGAGTGCCAAGCATCAGCCGAGACCACGACGTCGACGACTGCCCACGGCAAGATCGCCAAAGCACGTGCCAAACACGCGCCGAGTCGGTTCATTGTGTCGGCGTCGCGACCAAGCCTCTCCCGCGCATCAGGCATGCATGAGGCCGTGCTGGCCCGCAATCGCCGGCGTGGCCAAGCCCGACTGGGGCAAGCGTTCTGCGCGCTGTTGGAACGACTCCTCAAAGGCCCCCGGCTGTCGGGGGCCTTCGCCCTTCGGGCAAGCGCGCCCGGATGCTCTTGCTGGCCGCCGAAGCGCTGCCGATGCGAAGATCGCCCGACGAGTCGGTACGACGCGTCAGACGGTCATCTCGTGCGGATCCTGCTACGACGTCGGCGGCGCTGAGTCCGTCGGGACCCGCGCCGCTCGGGCCGGCCACCCGCCCCCAACCCGGCAAACGCACCGCGCAATGCGGCTGGGCAGCCCGGAGTTCGCGAACGAGTTCACGGCGGAAGGCCCGATAGTCGACGGCGATGGCGTGCCGGGGCGACGGATGGCGCCGTAGCGAGACCTCGCGGCGGATACGGGCCTCGATGTCGGCCGGGCGTCGGAGCCGCCCGCTGATCTGGAGGGCCGCGATGCGGGCCTGGTAGTCCGCGAGCCGCCAGAGGCAGCCTATGGGCTGGAGCAGGCCGATGAAGAACAGGCTCGGGATGGTCGGATGCATCATCTTCAGGTACAGCGGCGGTGTCCGGTTCAGGTCCCAACCGGCGACCCGCTCGGACAGGAACGGGAAGCTGATGCGGAAGCCGGTACCCATGACGATGGCGTCGAACTCGTCGCGCCGGCCGCCGGTGAAGTGGACGACGTGGCCGTCGTAACGTTCGATGCCGCGGTACGCGACGAGCCGACCGTCGCGGAGGGCGTCGAGGACGCCGGAGTTCACGGTCGGGTGCTGCTCGAGCGGTGCGCCGGCCGGGGCGGGCAGCCCGTAGTCCTCCCACCGACCGATCGCCAGCCGCAGCCAGGCCTTCAGCGCCGGCTGGAGCAGCGGCCGGGGGAGCCTGTTCCGCCACAGGGCATAGACGGCGTCGGTGGGGCGCCCAAACATCAGCCGGGGCACGATGTAGGCCCCCGCGCGTACGCTCAGCGCGGTTTTCGCCGCCACGCGAGCGACGTCGACGGCGATGTCGGCGGCCGAGTTGCCCGTGCCGACGACCAACACGCGCTGGCCGTGGAACGGGTCGGGGCGCTTGTATGTCGAGGAGTGGACGATTGTCCCGGAAAAGGTACCGGGATAGTCGGGTACGAATGCCTCGCGGTGGTGGCCGTTGCAGACGACCACGCTGTCGAAGGTCTCCTGCCTCGTCTCGCCGTCCGCGACCACCTCGACCGTCCAACGGCCGTCCCCGCCCAGCGCGCATCGCGCCACCCGCGAGTTCAGGCGGATGTGCGGTCCGAGGCGGAACGTTCGGGCGTAGTCCACGAAGTAGGCGAGCATCTGCCCGTGCGAGGGGAAGTCCGGGTAGTCGCTCGGCATCGGAAAGTCGTCGAAGGATGACATGCGCCGCGACGAGATCGTGTGTGTACATTCGTGGACGCTGACCCGGCCGGGATCATCGGTGAACGCCCAGTTGCCGCCGATGCCGCCACTCTCCTCGTAACAGACGACGTCGCGGCATCCGGCTTGGAGCAGGTTCTTCACCGCAGCCAGGCCGCAGGGACCGGCGCCGATGACGCAGACCCGTCCCATCAGAGGCGGAACGCGACGAGGGTGGCGGCCAGGGTGACGCTGGCAAGCGAGAGGAGCCGCAGCCCGGCGTCGGCCGCGGACGTGAGGCGCTCGCCGTCGACCGGCACCGTTGTGCCGTCGGCAAGGGAAAGCTCGCCGCGCACGGCGACGACCTTGCGGCGCACGTACCGCACGTGGGTCGAGAGCGCGCGCTGGGCCAGCGAGAGCAGCACGGCGAACGCCGCGGCGAGCACGGCAACCGGTCCGATGTCGCCGGCGACGGCCGCGTACCCGTTGAGCACGGGAAAGCCGCCCCAGGCGAGCGCGAACCAGACGTCCGAGTGGAAAAGCCCCCCGACGAGCTCCAGGTTGTACGCCAACACCAGGAACAGCCCGACGGGGATCAGGAGCACGAGCCACGCCTCGAAGAGGACCGCCCCGGCGATGCCGATCGCGCAGGCGCCCGCGATGGAGAGGGCCGCGAGCGTGACGAGTACCCCGCCCGGAATCCGCGTGCGCAGCGGTCGTCCGGTCAACTCGTCCAGGGCGTGCGCGCCCACTCCGACGGCGAGGGCGAACGCGACGACGACGACGGCGAGCCGGTCCCAGGCCACGACCGGCGCGAGGCAGCCGCCCATCACGACGTACGAGAGGTGCCAGGCCGTGTACGGAGGATGCAGCAGCGTCACGTAGTCCCGCCAGCCGCCGCGGTCAAGCGCGTACCAGGCGGGACGGGCTACCGCGGCCGGCGCCGCGACGCCATCGGCGACACGACCGGTCATGGCTTCCGTCCCCGGATGACAACGGCGCCACCGAGGCTCAGCCGTTTCACCTCGACGACCCGCAGGCCCGCGGCGTCCCACCAGTGGAGCTGACGTTCCAGGGGGTGGCGGGCCCAGAAGTCGCGGATCGACCCGCCGAGGAAGTCGCCGACTTCCCGCCAGCCGTTGGCGAGCAGACGACCGGCGAGCGGCAACATCGCACCGACGTACAGGGGCCAGAGGGGGCGGGCGGGACCAGAGGGGACGCCGAACTCCAGCGATGCCACGAACCCACCCGGCCGCACGACGCGGGCGAGCTCGGCCAGCGTCGCCCCAGGGTCGGCGACGTGCCGCAACAGGTATGTGAATGTGAGGTGGTCGAAGGACTCCGAGTCCAGCGGGAGGGCGTGGGCCGACGCGTGGACCAGGCGTACGCCATCGCCGAAGCGACGGTGTGCGATCGCCAGCATCTCAGGACTTTGGTCGACCCCGGTGACCTCGAACCCCCGCCGGAGCAGCTGCGCCGCGACGAGTCCCGTCCCCGTCGCCACGTCGAGAACGTGGCCACCTCGCGGGAGGCCGGAGACGAGGTAGCGCCGCCACCGCGGGTCCTGTCCGAGCGAGAGCGTGGCATCGACGCGGTCGTAGGTGGGCCCGAGTGGCGCGAACAGCTCGCGGGCCAGGTTTCGCGCTGGCATCGGTGACTCCTTTCGCGACGGCGTTCCGCGTCGGCGCGGCTCACATGGTGATGACGACCTTGCCCCGCGCGTGTCCAGTCTCGAGGTAGCCGATGGCCTCGGGCACCCCGTCGAGCTTGTAGGTCCGGTCGATGACCGGGGTGACGCTGCCCGCCCGGAGAAGCCGGCATAGCACGGCGACGTCATCCCGGCTTTCGCGCGCCAGCATGGAGACCATCGTCTGGCTCATGAAGGGGGAAAGCAGGAGCATCGCGGCCGGACCCAACAGAGGGGCGATCCAGCGTCCGTTGTCCGGACCGCCGACTCCGACGAGTACGCCCTTGCGGGCCAGCACGCGCCTCAACTGCGACAGGGTGCAGCCGCCCGCGATGTCGACCAGCACGTCGTAGCCGCGTGCGGTCCGGGTGGCACACGCCCGTGACCTCGACCCCGCACGCCTTGGCGATCTGCACCGCGAACGTGCCCACGCCGCCCGACGCGCCGTTGATCAGCACCTTCTGGCCCGGCTTGATCCGGCCCTTGTCGCGCAACGCCTGCAGCGCGGTGAACCCGGCCACGGGTACCGACGCCGCCCCTTCGAACGTCACGTTCGCCGGCCTCGCCGCCATCACCGCGTCCTCGCCCACCCTGACGTACTCGGCGAAGGCTCCGCGCCGCCACCCGAACACCTCGTCCCCGGCCCGGAACCGGGTGACGTTATGCCCCACCGCCTCGACCTGGCCGGCCATGTCGACACCCAATCCGTTGACCTTGGGCCGGAACGCTCCCGCCAGGGCGCGAACGACGTACGGCGTGCCGCGCATGAAGTGCCAGTCCAGCGGGTTGACCGCCGCCGCCCGGACGCGGACGAGAACGTCGTTGTCACCGATGGCCGGCACGTCGACGTCCCGCAGCTCGAGAACCTCGGGCGAGCCGTATCGGTAGTAGCGAACCGCCTTCACCGTGTCCCCCTCGGTACGGCGTCGAGTCGAGCCTGGTCACCTCGTAGCCTCGTAGTGCCTCAAGAAACGGCTGGAAACTGCCCCAGACCACGCAGCGCAGGATGGTGCCGTCGACCTCCACGTCGCTGACCCCGGACGCCCGCGCAACGCGCTCGCCCGGAGCCGCGCCGACGAACTTGACCTCCACCCGCTGGGCCGGTGGCAGTTCGGTCATGGCGGCGAGCGTAGGGTGGTCCAATCGGTGTCCACATCAGTGGAATTCGTGATTCGGTAGGTAGCGCTGCCGCCGGACCGGGTTGGCGACGGGTAGTAGTGTTCCGGGCAGCATGGCCAGACCTGCGCGCCGTCCAGGCAACCTGCCGGCCGAAGCGACCAGCTTCATCGGCCGTCGTCGGGAACTGGCCGACGTGCGGACGAAGCTCACCGAGGCCCGCCTCGTCAGCCTGGTCGGGCCAGGTGGCGTGGGCAAGACCCGCCTGGCGATCCGGGCGGCGACCGACCTGGTCCGCGGATTCCCCG
>JAEHDK010000067.1 GCA_016880465.1 Micromonosporaceae bacterium | reverse complement strand
CTGCCGTGTCGTTGGCGATGGCACCACCTGACGCGGCGCCGAAGGACACCTGCTTGCGGGTGGCGTTGCCGGCGATCGCGGTGGTACCGGCCGCGCCCGGGTCCGCGGTGTGCAGCTGGATCCAGAACGCGGTCGGCGCGGTGTAGTTGGTGGCGTTGCCGATCGCGTCGAGAATCTTCTGCGCCTCGCCGGAGGCGATACCGACAGCCATAGGGGTGCTCCCTCACGTCACGGGCTACCTGTACAGTACGGCACCCAAACGGCCCGAACGGTGTACAGGTTGTCCAGCCGGTGACGTGTTGGCCTTACTTTTTGCCTACGGGATGAGCTGGCCGGCGGTGACCTGGCCGCAACACGCCGTCACACCGGTGGCGGCCCAGCAGTTGCCGGCCTTGGTCACATCGTTGCCGACCAGGATCGGCTGGAACTGGTGGTCCAACCCGAGCCGCGCCCCGCGCAGCGTCCCGGTCGTGCCCGGGCCGCCCTGCATCTGGAAGGTGATGTTTCCGCCGTCGCCGTAGCAGTCGACCACGTCGACCCGCTTCGACGCCCCACCACCGGTGATGATCAACGCGGTGCCGCCGCGCACCGCCGGATCCGCCTCGGTGGTGTACGGGTCGCCCGGGCAGCAATGCGAGTCGAGCCGGCAGCGCAGCACGAGACAGCCGCCGTCGGCCTGCCCGTCCGAGTCGACCTGCAAACAGTCGTTGTGCGAGCCGGTGGAGCGTTGCAGCCGGCCGAACATGCACTCCTCGAACATCGCCGAGTAGCCGAGCAGCGCGGCCGGGTATGAGCCGGCCTGCGGCTTGACGAACACGTTGTCGGTGCCGCCGTCGAAGACCGTCCGGTAGGCCCGGACGGCGCCGGCCCCGTACATGACCAGACCCTTCGTCGCTGCCGAGCGGGCCACCACCCGCGAATTGTTCAAGGTCAGCACCTTGCCGAGGTTGGCGGTGTGCTTGACCGGATACCCGGCGCTCGACGCCGACGGGGAACCGACGATTTCGCTGTTCCAGAACGTGACGTGATGCTTCACGTTCAGGCCGGCGGCGCGGACGTTCTCGTACTCTTCGCCGTCCCGGCTGGTAGTGATAACGGCCAGGTCACGCAGCGGCCCGGCTGGGCCGATCAGGTTGCGGGTCAACTGCTCGCCGTGGCTGAACCCGCCGGCGACGATCTCCAACTGTTTGACGAACTCGACAGTATGCCCGGCCAGGTCGCGGACCTGGCGTCGCAACGTCACCGCTGTCATGGCGCGGCGGTGACATGCACGATCGTCGGGTCGGCAGCATCCACCACAAGTGTGACGGCCGGGTTGTCGCAGGTCGGCAAACCATAGGTGAGCGGGTCTTCCACCCGCAGCGAAGAAGTGAACACGGTGGTGTTGCCGGTCGAGTCGGTGACGGTGCGGGTCAACGCCGACACCGCAGCGTCGGGGTCCTGCGCGCGGGTCGTCCACGTTGAGGTGCCGCCCGGATTCACGGTGGACGGGGACAGGTCGTTGCGTACAACAACAGGTGCGGCCACTTGGAGGCTCTCCTTAGACAGTTACGGCTGATAGAAAACTAGGCGTTGAGGTGTTGCGCTCACTCGCTCATCCGGCCAGCAACACCGCGCCGGCAACGAGCGCAGCTGTGAGGACAAGCGTGATCGCCCATACGGCCGCGGCGACCCGCCAGCCGGAGACACGGGCCATAATGGCGAACAGGCCGACAAACACAGACAAGATCAGCAAGGCGCCCAGCAGTCTCATTCGGTGATCCCGTCCACGTCCGGCAAACACGGACGGAAACCTGCGTGTTATATCTTCGTGGTCCTGTTCGGTCATCACCCAGTAGCCATGCAGTCGCCCTTCTCGCGGTACAGCGACGTACATGTCATAGAAGCCTCTCGGTGTGATCTCTGAGCCCT
>JAEHDK010000602.1 GCA_016880465.1 Micromonosporaceae bacterium | reverse complement strand
CGAACCTCGACAAGGCTCGCCGCCTGCTGTGGCCGGTCAAGAAGAAGTACGGCCAGCGGCTCTCGTGGGCCGACCTCATGGTCCTCGCCGGCAACGTCGCCCTGGCCTCGATGGGCTTGGAGACCTTCGGCTTCGCAGGTGGCCGTGAGGACGTCTGGCAGCCCGACGAGGACGTCTACTGGGGTCCCGAGACCACGTGGCTCGGCGACGCGCGCTACACCGGCGACCGGGAGCTGGAGAACCCGCTCGCCGCGGTCCAGATGGGCCTCATTTACGTCAACCCGGAGGGCCCGAACGGCAACCCGGACCCGATCACCGCAGCCCGGGACATCCGTGAGACGTTCCGCCGCATGTCGATGAACGACGAGGAGACGGTCGCGCTGGTCGCCGGCGGTCACACCTTCGGCAAGACCCACGGTGCGGGCACCGCGGACCACGTCGGCCCCGAGCCCGAGGCCGCCCCGCTCGAGGAGCAGGGCCTGGGCTGGACGAACACCTTCGGCACCGGCAAGGGCGGGGACACGATCACCAGCGCGCTCGAGGGTGCGTGGACCAACACCCCGACCGCGTGGGACAACAGCTTCTTCGAGATCCTGTTCGGGTACGAGTGGGAGCTGACGAAGAGCCCGGCCGGTGCGCACCAGTGGAAGCCGAAGGACGGCGCGGGCGCCGGCACCGTCCCCGGCGCGCACGACGCGTCGAAGAGCCACGCCCCGACGATGCTGACGACGGACCTCGCGCTCCGGTTCGACCCGGTCTACGAGCAAGTCTCGCGGCGCTTCCTCGAGAACCCGGACGAGTTCGCCGACGCCTTCGCCCGGGCGTGGTTCAAGCTGACCCACCGCGACATGGGGCCGATCGCTCGCTACCTCGGCCCGGAGGTCCCGACCGAGACGCTGCTGTGGCAGGATCCCGTCCCGCCGGTGACCCACGAGCTCATCGACGTTGCGGACGTCGCCACCCTCAAGGTCCAGATCCTCGCCTCGGGGCTGTCAGTGTCCCAGTTGGTCTCCACCGCGTGGGCGTCGGCATCGACGTTCCGCGGCAGCGACAAGCGCGGCGGTGCCAACGGGGCCCGCATCCGCCTCGCGCCGCAGAACGCTTGGGAGGTCAACGAGCCCGACGAGCTGGCGACGGTCCTGCGTACCCTGGAGGGTGTCCAGGAGGCCTTCAACGCTTCCCGGACCGGAGGGAAGACGGTCTCGCTCGCCGACCTGATCGTGCTCGGCGGGTCTGCGGCCGTCGAACTGGCCGCCAAGAACGCCGGCCACGCCGTCGAGGTCCGCTTCACGCCGGGACGCACGGACGCGTCGCAGGAGCAGACCGACGTGGAGTCCTTCGCCGCGCTCGAGCCGACCGCGGACGGGTTCCGCAACTACCTCGGCAAGGGCCACCACCTGGCGGCTGAGTTCCTCCTGGTCGACAAGGCGAACCTGCTGACCCTGAGCGCGCCCGAGATGACGGTCCTCGTCGGCGGTCTCCGCGTCCTGGGTGCGAACTACCAGCAGTCGCCGCTGGGCGTCTTCACCGCGACCCCCGGGTTCCTGACCAACGACTTCTTCGTCAACCTGCTCGACCTGGGCACGACGTGGAAGGCGACGTCCGAGGACGCGAACACCTTCGAGGGTCGCGACCTCGCCACCGGCGAGGTCAAGTGGACCGGCAGCCGCGCCGACCTCGTCTTCGGTTCGAACTCGGAACTGCGCGCGCTCGCGGAGGTCTACGCGAGCGACGACGCGCGGGAGAAGTTCGCGCACGACTTCGTCGCGGCGTGGGTCAAGGTGATGAACCTCGACAGGTTCGACCTCGCATGATCCTGACGTCCAGTTCTCGACGAGACCGGGAGGGGCCCACAGCTCGCGTGGGCGGAGGCCGGCGCGAACATCACCGCGCGGAGGCGCCGAGCAGACGACGCAGACGGTATATGACCTGGGCCGCGTCCGCCCGGAAGCACACCAAGCACAGGAGATACCCGAACGGGAGGCGGCCCGCTGAGGTGATCAGCTCGGTACTCGCCGCCGGTGATAGCCGGATCGAATCGCACTGGCGGCCGCCGCGGTGGTCAGGGTGGTGACGATGACGGCCAAAGAGACGGCGATGGGCACCTCCGGCGCCCAGGCGACCGGCCTCCCGCCGTTGACGAACGGAAGGCTGTTGGTACGCAGGGCGTCGAGTAACAGCTTCCCACCGATGAAGCCGAGCGCTACGGATAGACCCAGGCCGAAGTACCGCAGCCGGTCCAACACTCCGCCGAGCAGGAAGTAGAGCTGCCGCAGACCCATCATGGCGAACACGTTGGCGGCGAAGACCAGGTACGGCTCCTGGGTCAGGCCGAAGATGGCCGGGATCGAGTCGAACGCGAAGATGAGATCGGTGGTACCGATCGCGATCATCACGATCAGCATCGGGGTGAAAAGCCGGCGGCCGGCGACCCGGATGGTCAACCGGGCGCCGTGGTGCTCGGCGGTGATGGGCAGCACCCGCCGGCTCCAGCGGATCAACCGGTTCTCCTGGAAGTCGTCCGTACCGTCCTCGCCATGGCGGGCGAGCTTGACCGCGGTATAGATGAGGAACGCACCGAACAGGTAGAACACCGTGGAGAACCGGCTGACCACGGCAGCGCCAGCGGCGATGAACACGCCGCGCATGAGCAGCGCAAGCACGATGCCGGTCAGCAGTACCCGTTGCTGGAGCTGACGAGGCACCGCGAACCGGGACATGACAATCAGAAAGACGAACAGGTTATCCACCGACAGGCTGTACTCGGTGACCCAGCCGGCCAGGAACTCACCGGCGCGGGACCGCCCGGCGACGAGCAGTAGCCCGGCCGCGAATACGCCGCCCAGACCGAGATAGCCCACGATCCAGGCCGCGCACTCGCGCGGCGACGGTTCCCGTGGGTTCCGGCCGACCACAACCAGGTCGCCCACGATCATGGCCACGTATCCGGCCAGGGTGGCGAGCCACACCCAGGTCGGCACGTTCATCGTGGGTTCCACTGCGGCGCCGGAGGCGCACCGCTGGCGTTGGCCGGCGACGCCGGGCGGGGCGCGAGCGCCGTGAGGGCATCCGTCCACGGCAGTACCGCTGCGAGGTCGGCCCCGTGGTGCAGCGGCGCATCGGCGTCCGGGTCCACTGTGGAGATGGCGGCCGCCCCGCGTACCGCCGCCAGGTCCTCTGGAGCGGCGAGGCCGAGCCCGACGACGAGCCGGGGAGACAGGGTGCGCTTGCGCAGCGAGACCTCGTGTGATGCGGGCAGCGCGCCGGCTGCGACAGCTTCGGCGGTGCCGGCAACCGCCCACCCCCGGGAGTTCGCGACCTGTACCGCATGGGCAAGGTCGCTGGCGGGTAGCCGCGCCCCGGCGAGCAGGAGGACGGCGCACGCGTCGAGGAGGCCGTACCCGCCGCGCTCATCGACCTCGATCAGCCGCGCCGCGTTCGGCGGGTCCGGTTCCGCCGCACAGTTCAGTTCGGTGCGTACCCTCTCGACGACCGGTCGGCGACCTGCCCGGCGCGGTAGCGCCGCCATCGCGCCCGGACGCATCGTGCCGAACGACGGGACAGTGCGGGCCACGACCCGGGCCAGCACCGTGCCGGCCCAGGCGGGCTTGAGCCACACAAGATCCAGAGCCGACTGATCGCCGGGGTGCGGGTCGACGTCGAGCCCGATGACGTCGCCTACCATGCCGAGCCCCAGCCGGGCGGCGACGCGTGGGAGAAGGTCGCGCCCCCGCGCCGTCCACCCACCCAGCACGGCGGTCGGCGAGCGCTGTGCGACGAGTTGCGTCAGCGCGGTGGTGAACGGTTCGGGCGCGTACCCGGTGAGCTGCGGGTCGGTGGCGACGAGAATGCGATCGGCCCCGACCGCGGCCAGCTCCGCCGGGTCGCGGCGTGGGTCGGCACACAGCAGCACCGCGGTCACGGTGGCCCGCAGCCGCACGGCGACCCGGGCCGCGGCGGCGATGCCCTCCGCGCTGACCGGGTGCAGGATCTCGCGGTACGGCTCGGCAACCACCCACAAATCGCGCTCCGCGTGGTCCGGAGCCCGGTCGCCAGCGCCTGGGTCGCCGGCGCCGCCGGCGGTGCGCGGGGCGAGCTCGGCGACCCAGCGGGCCAGGGCGGCCGGATCGGCCGTCCGCTCGCCCCGCCGGCGACCGGGCAGCTCCACCACCCGCTGCACGTAGGTTGCCGAACCCCGGATGCCGTACCGGGCCGGGTCCCCGCCGAGCGCGTCAGCGTCCAGCTCCGTGACGAGGCAGTCGGCGGCGGCTCGAGACACCGCGACGGTCTGCCTGTCCGCCATCGCCCAGTCGGCCGCGCCGGTGAGCCGCGTCGCGGCGGCGGCCGGGCCCGGTTCCACGCTGACTACCGCGGGCAGGGTGAGAAGCCAGCGTTGGGTGCCCTCCTCCGTCTCCCGCCACGCCATCAGCCGCCCATCCTGGACATCGAGCGCGATCACGTGCGTGAGCTGGCAGAGTCCGCTGAGAACGGCTAGCTGTGGCGGCACCTGGGCGGTGCCGCCGTCGACCGTGCTGCGGCCGAGGAGCACCAGGTGCGGCCGTTCCCGGGCCACGAGGTCGGCCAGCGCCCGCGCGGTGGCCAACGTGTCGGCGCCGGCAAACCGGGCGTCCACCAGGTGGACGGCGCGATCCGCGCCCTGCCGGCACGCCTGTTCCAGCACGGCCCGGGCCCCCGGTGGGCCCATCGTCATCACGACCACTTCGCCGCCCACCTGAGCGCGCAGGGCCAGCGCATGCTTGAGCGCGGTCAGGTCGTGCGGGTTCATCGCTGACGGCACGCCGTCGCGGACGATCCGGTTGATGCCAGGCTGGAAACGCACCTGATCGAACCGGGGCACCTGTTTCACGCAGACGAGAATCTTCATGGCGCCTCCTCATGGTTGGCCGGAATCTGGGTGGCCTCGATGTCGTACGCCGCGACCGGCTCGGCCCCCACGCACGCGTGATGATCAGACACCGAGAGCACACCCCTCCTGCCGCGGGTCGCTGCCGCCGGCGAGCGCGCCGGTGGCCGGGTCCCGTTTGATGAGCTGCGCACACCCCCCGGCGGCCAGCGGCGCCACCGCGGTCACCGGGTAGCCGCGACTGCGCAGGTCGTCGAGCGTGTCGGCGCCGAGCGACGACTCGCAGACCAGCGCGGGCGAGGCGCTCAGCACGGCCGCGTCGCTGCCCGGGAACACCGTGAACCGGGGCGCCTGTACCGCCTGCTGCGGGTCGAGCTCGTGGTCGAGCAGGTGGGAGAGCAGCTGCATGTTCCACTGCACCTGGCCGTCGCCGCCCGGGGTGTTGCCGACCAGGTACGGCGCACCGTCGGGTCCGGCGGCCATCCAGGCGAGCAGGGTGTGCATCGGCTTGCGTCCGGGCCGTACCTCGTTCGGGTGGCCATCGATGAGGTAGGCGCCCCGGCCGAGGCGGTTGTTCAGCAGTACCCCGGTACCGGGCACCATCAGGCGGGCGCCGAAGGTCAGCCCGAGAGAGTGGATGAAGCTGACCGCGTTGCCGTACCGGTCGACCGCGACACACGAGGTGGTGTCGCCGGTCCCGCTCGGGACCACCGGCATCCGCGACCGCGGACGGGCGTGCGCGATGTCCTCGCGCCGCCGGCGTAGGGCGTGCGCATCGAGCTGGTCCCGCCACGCCGCGCCGTCGCTGCCGACCGCGGCGAACCGGTCGTCAAAGGCCCGCGCCGCGGCTTCGGCCAGCCAGTGCACCGCCTCCGCCCCCAGCCACGGCAGTTCGCCCAGCACCGGGTCCAGCACGCCGGCCTGGGCCAGCAGCATGTACCCCGGGCTCGGCGGCGTACCGGTGTAGATGGTCCGGCCGCGATAGGCCGCGCTGATCGCCGGCTCCACCACGGCGCGGGTGGCCGCCCACTCGGCACCGCTGAACGGGGCACCGCCGGCGCGCAGGGTGCGCAGGCAGCGCTCGGCAAGCTCACCTGGGTAGATGTCGGCCGGATCGGCGGCCAGCCGGCGCAGCGTCGTGGCGAGCGCGGGCTGGGCGAGCCGCTCGCCGGGTACCGGCAACCGGCCGCCAGGCAGGAACACCTGCGCCGCGGCGTCGTCCGCCGCCAGGGCGCCGTGGCGCGCCACGAGCTCCGCCACCGTACGCGCGCCCACTGCGACGCCACGGTCGGCGGCCTGGATGGCGGGCCACCACAACTCCTCCAGCGGTCGGGTGGCACCAACCTGGTGCAGCGCCGCCAGGCAGGCGACGGCGCCCGGTACGGCGACCGCAAGCGGTCCAGTCAGTGGCACCGCGGTCAGGCCGCGAGCAGAGAAAAAGGCGGGGTCGGCGCCGTCCGGGCCGACCCCGCTGCCGGCCACGGAGGTGTACACGCGTCGCCGGGCGTCGTAGCAGACGGCGAACGCGTCGCCGCCGACCCCGCACTGGCCGGGCAGCACCACGAAGCCCATCGCGGCCATCGCCAGCGCGGCGTCGATCGCCGTACCACCGCACTGCAACACGCTCGCGCCGGCGAGCGACACCGCCGGGTGTGCGCTGGCGACCAGCCCGTCCGCGGCGAGTACCTGGCCCCGGGCATGGTTCGGGGGCATGGTCGGTGGCCGGCTAAGCGGGGAGCACGATCGGGGCGGCGACGACGTGTCGCTCGAAGGCGGCCAGGGCGGCCGCGCCGACTGTCTTGTCCTGCTCGCCGGTGCCGCCGGAGACGCCGACCGCGCCGACGATCTGGCCGTCGTACTCGAGCGGGAAACCGCCGACGAAGATGGCGAACCTACCCGGGTACATGTGGCTGATCCCGTACGCCTCGTTGCCGGGCAGCGCGGGTCCGTGCGGCGGCTCGTTGAAGCGGTGTGTGGCCCGCTCGTGCCCGGCCGCGGTGAACGCCTTTGCCATCGCGATCTCCACGCCGGTCAGCCGGGCACCCGGGATGCGGTGCAGCGCGATGAGGTGCCCGCCGTCGTCGCACACGCAGATCGTCTGCTTGACGCCGATCTCGTCGGCCTTCGCGCGCGCCGCGGCGAGGATCGGCAGGGCGTCGTCCAGGTCGATCCGGTAGATCTTGCGCACGAGCCCTCCTCAGGACTGGCAGTAGACGGTCTTGGTCTCGGTGAAGAACTCCAGCGCCTGCGCGCCGCCCTCGGGGAAGGCACCCGAGCTCGACGCCTTCCAACCGCCGAACGGTGGTGCGATGCCGTTGCCCGTCGTCCGTTGGTTGATCTTGACGACGCCGCTCTGCACCTCGGCCGCGAATCGGTGTGCGGCTGCAAGGTTGCGGGTGTGGATGCCGTTCGCCAGCCCGTACGTCGAGGAGTTGATGATCTCGACGGCGTGATCGAGCCCGGCGATGGGCAGCAGGGAGAGCAGCGGGCCGAACACCTCGTTCAGATGGATCGGATGGTCGGGCGCCAGGCCGGTCAGCACGGTCGGGGCCACGAACCAGCCGGCCGGGTCGGACTGTGGCGCCAACGCCGCCTGCGCCACCGTCCTCGCGCCCCCGCTCCGCGCCGCATCCAGCAGGCCGCGCAGGCGCTCGTACTGAGCCTGCGTGGCCACCGGGCCACAAGTGACACCGGGCAGGTCACCGGGTCCACAGTGGACGGTCCGTACCGCATGCGCCACCCGTCCGGTGAACTCCTCGAAGACGGCCCGGTCGACGAGCACCCGCGCGGCGGCGGTACACGCCTGGCCGGTAAGCCCGAAGCCACCCTGGACCACCTCCCGGGCGGCCGCGTCGAGATCGGCGTCGGCCAGTACCACGACGGCGTTGTGCCCAGACAGTTCTGACTGCAAGCGGGCGTGCCGGTGGGCGACCTGCCGGACGCGGTCACCGACCCTGGTCGAGCCGGTCAGCGAGATCGCCCGGACCGCGTGGTCGCTGACGAGTGCGGACATGGCGGCCTGGTCGTCGCCCTGAACCAGTTGCACGAGGCCGTCCGGTACGCCCGCGTCCCGCAGGATGGCCACGAGGGTGGCACCGACCGTGGCGGTAACCGGCGATGGCTTGAAGACCACCGCGTTACCGGCCGCCAAGGCTGGTCCGATCTTGCGAGCGGGAAGCGAGACCGGGAAGTTCCACGGGGTGATGGCGACGGTGACGCCGACCGGGCCGCGCAGCGTGTAGGTGAACACGCCCGGCTGCTCGGCCGGGTACGTGGTGCCCTCGACCAGATAGCACAACTGGGCCGCGAAGTGGAACTGTTCGGCGGCCTTGCGTACCTCGGCCTGACTGTCGGCGAGTGGCTTACCCTCCTCGAGAGTGATGAGCGGGGCGAGCCGAGGGGTCTCCTTGGCCAACGCGTGGGCGATGCCGCCGACGATGACGGCCCGCGCGCTCGCCGGCCGCGCCGCCCAGTCGCGCTGGGCGGCGGCCGCCGTGGCGATCGCCGCGGTGACCTCGCCGACCGTGGCGGCGGAGAACTCGCCGACCACGTGCTGCGGGCGGGCGGGGTTCACCGATGCGAACGTGCCGCTCATGCTGGGCTCCCTTCCGGTGTGCTCACTCGGCCGGCACGAACTGTGCGGCCTCGGCGCCGCACAGCGGGCACCATCGCGGCGGCTCGGGAGCTTCGTGGAGGTAGCCGCACACCGTGCAGCGCCATCGATAGGCGGTGCCCTCGGTGGTTTCGACCTCGATCACGCCATCGTCGACGGTCAGCGTGCCGTCGTCGTCGAACACGATCCGGTAGCCGGCGAGGATCTCGTCCTCTTCGAGCAGCGCGCGTTCGGCCTCGGTCAGCGGACCGCGGACTGCGGTGGCGATCATCGGCGGTTGAACCTCCTGGTGCGGGTCACGCCCGGACCGGTCCGGGCCCGGGCGTGACTTGGGCATTGGGGTCAGATCCCGGTCAGGTGGGTGATGTCGTCACCGACCTGGGCGCCGTTGGAGCCGGCTGGCGGGGCGGCGAGCTCGCCATACTGGCGAACCAGCTCCCGGTACAGACCGTCCATGTAGGACCAACGCATCTCGGTGGCCTTGTGGACCAGGTTGAGGCAGTGCTCCTGCTGCTCGGGGGTGGTGGCGTACTTCTCCACAATCTGGTAACCGCGTTCGCCGTGGATGACATCGGAGACGATATGTACTTCGAAGAAGATGGTCTCCTCGTCGGTGAAGCCGTACTTCTCGCGCAGCGGCGGCAGTTGCCGCGTGTAGATGCCGGGTGTCTGTGACTCGAGCCCGACGATCAGCGCGGCGGCCGCGCCGAGGAAGTCGTGGCTCTTCGCCAGGTTCTCGCACCAGTACCGCAGGCCGTCGGTGCTGGGCAGCGCCGGGGTGGACAGGATGCGCTCCCGGCTCCAGCCGCAGGCCTCGCCGAACCGGATCAGCAGCTCGGTGTGCGGCGTACCCATCTCCTCCTCCCACATGTTCTGCAGCAGGAAGTCGCGGGCGTCCTTGTGCGGACAGTCGGCGAACATCGCACCGAGCCACTCGCTGAAGTGCCCCACGTAGTGCAGGTGCTGGGCGACCCAGAAGGCGAAGTGGTCCTTGGACAGCAGACCCTGCGACCAGGCCAGGCTGAATGGTGAGACCTGGCTGTGCTTACCCGAGACCGCCGCCTCCAGCTGCTTGCGAAACGCGGTCTTCTCCTCCTCCGGTGGCGGCTTGATCGTGATGGTCGTCATCGGTGGTTCCTCTCCATGCGTTGGCGGGATCGATCCGCGGCGGACCAGCTCCGGCTGGCTGTGCCGCGCGTAGGGCGGCTTCGCGCCGGTCGCATTCGGCGGCGAGCCGCAGGAACTTCCCGGCGACCTGGCGGCTGCGCTCGCCTAGATAGGGCCACACGCCGGCCAGCGCGACCGGCTGAGCGCACAGCCGGCTGTGCACCAGGCGCATGGCGAGCGCGTCGGCCACCTCGTCGCCATCGACGAACGCGTCCTCCAGCACCGCGGCGAGTGCGGTCAACCGCCGGTGTGCGGCGCCGTCGTCGTCGGCGCCCAGCACGACGCGCATGAGGGCGTCCATGAACGGCGGTACGAACGCCGCGCTCGCGAAGCGGAACGCGAGGAGGTCGTCGGCCGGACCGCCGTTCGGGAGCCGGGCGTCCGGTACGACGGCGAGCAGACGGTCCTGCAGGTCGGGCACCTTCACGGCGGGGCCCTTCTCGTGCGACGGCGGGGTACGAGGGGTGGGATTGTGCGGGCATCGTCCGGTGCGGTGGGTTAAGGCTCGCCGGGGATCGACCGGGGGATCAACGGCCAGAGTGCACTGGTGGTCGCACAAGTTCCTGTGCATGATGTACGAACACCTGGGGGCGGGGCCGGCCATCATTGAGGGGGGTCATGAGCCACCACCGCGGCACATCCATTGCCTTGGCCACCACTCCGGCGGCCGTCACTGGTGCAACCGCCACTACCAGAACCGCCACCGGGGCCTTCGAGCCGTTCACCGTACGGGCCCTGCTGACCGAGCGGGCCCTTCGCGGCGCGCGCGTGCTGGCCGGTTCGGCGGGCCTGGCCCGGGCGGTCACCTGGTGCCTGCCATGGCGGGAGCTGCTGGCCGGGTCGGAGCAGGTCAACGGAGTCGTCGTGTACGCCAGGGTCGACGATCTCCACGCCGGTGACGACGGCGTCCCGCCGGATGTGATCACGGCGTTGGGCCAGCTTCGGACCCGCGGCGCCGCCGCGCTGCTGCTCTCGGGTGACGGATCTGTGCTGCAGCCTGATCTGCTGGCCGCGCTCGACCTGGAACTGCCGCTGGTGCAGCTGCCCGCATCGGTAGGCTTCACGCTCGTCAACCGGGCCGTCGCCGAACGCGCGCTCGCCCATGCCGCGCACGAGCTGGAGTACGGCGTTACCGTGCACCGCGCTCTGGCCGACCTGCTGCACCGCGGTGCCGGGCTGCCTGCGCTGGGCCGCCAGCTGGCCGCGCTCAGCCGCAGCCCGGCGTTCATCCTCGACCCGCAGGGCAATGTGCTGGCGTACGAGTACGTGGGGGTGGCTGCGGTCCCGGACCCGTACGAGGTGGTCCGGTTGCTGCGCGAGGAGAATCTCGTCGGGCGGCCCGACCGGGAGTCGACCGCTTCCCCAGCCGTACGGGTGGTCGAGCTCGCGCTCGAGGATGAGCGGGTCACCTGTGTCGTCGGGCCGATCGTGTTGGGGCGTAAGCATCTCGGCTGCCTCGTGGTGGTCGAGCTGGATGCCGTACCCGCCGAGCATGACGTGGCGCAGCACCGGGTCATCGTCGAGCAGGCCGCGACGATCACCGGCTCCGAACTGCTGCGCCTGCGCAGCGTGGAAGAGGCGATGGAGCGCGCCCGCGGAGATTTCGTCCATGCCCTGCTGTACGGCCGATTCGCCAATCCGCACGACCTGATCGCCCGCGCGGCCCACCATGACTTCGACATCGAGGCCCGCTATGGCGTGGTGACCGCCCACGGCTTCAACCTGCTCGGCAGCGCGCAGTCCCTGGCCACCATGCTGTCGCTGGCCCGCCGAGCCGAGCAGGTGCTCCGGCGCGGTGGCGCCCACACGCTGGCTACCGTCGTAGATGACGTGCTCGTGGTCATCCGCCAGGTGCTCCCGACGCCGGCCGGGCGGCAGGACGCGGCCAGCAGCGCCGCGCAGGTCACCGAGTACGCCACCGCCCTGGCCAGTGAGCTGGAACGGCACATGGGGCGGGCGCTGACCGTGACGTACGGGCGCCCGGGGGGCGGTGCCGGTGGCATCTCCGCCAGCTATCGCGAGGCGCGCATCGCCCTCGGGGTCTGTGAGCGCCTGGGTGCAAGCCGGGTCGCGGGCTATGCCGAGCTACGCGTCTTCGCCGCCTTGGCCGACATTGCCAGCAGCCAACAGGGGCGCAGCTTCGCCGAGGAGGTGCTCGCGCCGCTGCGCCGCGATGGCGCTGCGGGGGACCTGGAGCGGACCGTGATCGCCTACCTGGAGTCCGGCGGAAACCTCAACGCGGCGGCCCGCCGCCTGCAGCTGCACCGCAACACCATGCTGTACAAGCTCGACCGGGCGGCCCGGCTGCTCGGCATGGACCTGCGTGAGGCGGACAACCAGTTCACCCTGTGGCTGGCCCATCGGGTGGACCTGCTCGGCGACGTGCAGGCCAGCGTGGACAACGCCTGACGCCGACCTGGGTGCACAACGCCCCTGACGCCGGCCGCCACGGTCGACGGGACCCGCTGCGAGTCCGGCGCAGGGTGGCGGCCAGGCCGGCCGCCGCGGCGCACACACCGGACACCAGCGGGCCCTGGACCCGGCATTGTGCACATTTTCTGGCCGGGCAACTGTGCAGGCTTGGCGTTGACCGTGATCCGTGACCGCCGCAGGATCAGCAGCAATCTCGGGTCAACTGCCCACCCATCTGCCGTGAAGGACACCGCCGTGCAACTCACCGCCGCCCACTGGGTGTACCTGGCAGGCGTCGTTGTGATCCTCACAACGATGATCTTGCGAAAGAACATCGTGGTCCCCGCTGTTGCTGCAACGTTCCTGACCGCCTTGGTGTTCTCGGGGAGTCTGCTCACCGGACTATCCTCGATCTTCAACGCCAGCCTCGTCGCGGCGGTCAACCTGTTCAACATCTTCCTGATCATCGCGCTAGTCACGGCGATGCTCGGCGCCCTCAGGGCGTTGGGCGCCGACCGGCGCATGGTGATGCCGTTCCAGCCGCTGATGCGCAACGGCCATGTCGCGTTCTGGGTACTGGCCGTCGTCACCTACGTCATCTCGCTGTTCTTCTGGCCCACACCGGCGGTTCCGCTCATCGGCGCGGTGCTGATCCCGGTCGCCATCCGGGCCGGGCTGTCGCCCATGGGCGTCGGCCTGGTGGTGGCAATCGCCGGACAGGGCATGGCGCTGTCCTCTGACTACATGATCCGGGTCGCGCCCGGGCTGTCCGCGAAGTCGGCCGGCGCCAACGCCGATGCGGTGGCCGACAAGGCGCTCGTACTATCGCTCATCGTCGGTGGCATCGCGCTGGTGCTCGCATACTTCAACGAGCTCCGCCGCATCCGCAGGCCGGCTGATGCTCTGCTCACCGAGTGGGAGAGCGGGGCGGTGCCAGACCAGGCGGTCGCGACCGCCGAACTGGAGCGCACCGTACCGGCGGGCGCCGCTCATACCACCGCGACCATGCAGGCGGGCGGCGACGACCGGGGCGGCGGGACCGCGGTGGCGACGAAGGCGGAACCGACCATCGGGCACGGAGTCGCGCTGCGCGGTACGCCGGCCGCGGGTGCCCGGCTGGGCAATGGTGCCGGTGGCGGTGCGGCCGGCGACGGCGCCGAGATCCGGCCCTGGGCGGGACTCTTCGCGATCGTGGTGCCGTTGGCGTACCTGGCGCTCGTCGCGTACATGGTGGTGGCGAAGGTGTCCGATGCGGTCCCCGACCTGCGGGGCGGCGACGCGGCAGCGCTGGTCGGCGGTATTGCCACGATCCTGCTGTTCCTGGCCGCGCTGGCCAAGGGCGGTCGCAAGAGCCTGGAAACGTCCGCGAGCCATGTCGTCGACGGCCTCGTCTTCGCCTTCAAGGCAATGGGCGTGGTGCTGCCGATCGCCGGCTTCTTCTTCATCGGCAACGGCGAGTTCGCCGGCCAGATCATGGGCATCGCGGACCCGAAGCAGAGCCCGGCCCTGCTCTACGAGCTGGTCCAGGCCGGTCAGAGTCACATCCCGCACAGCGCGTTCATCACCGGCTTCGGCGTCCTGATCATCGGCATGATCGCCGGCCTGGAGGGCTCCGGCTTCTCCGGCCTGCCGCTGACCGGTTCGCTCGCCGGCAGCCTCGGCCCAGCCGTCAACATGGATCCCGGTACCCTCGCCGCGATCGGGCAGATGGGCAACATCTGGTCCGGCGGCGGCACTCTGGTGGCGTGGTCCTCGCTGGTGGCAGTCGCCGGCTTCGCCCGCGTGTCCGTGGTCGAGCTGGCCCGCAAGTGCTTCGTACCGGTGTGCATCGGACTGGTGGTGGCCACCGTGTTCGCGATCATCTTCTACTGAGGCACGTCCACCACTGCCGCACAACGCCACCGGCGTACGCCTGCCCGCGGGGAGGTACCGCTGCCCCGCCGGGGACTGCCCTCGCACATAACGTGAGCCGCCACGCGCCCGTCCGGTGCTTCGCCAGCCGGGCGCGCTGGTGCACGACCGCCACCCGTCCCACCCGTGAGGTCGCTCGTGAACGTCGGTCACCTGCTACTCATCGGCCTGGCTGGCCTGCTGGCCGGCGGCGCCAACGCCATCGCCGGCGGTGGCACGCTCATCTCCTTCCCGGCCCTGCTGGCGATCGGGATGCCGCCCGTCGCGGCGAACATCACCTCGCACGTGGGACTCATCTCCGGGTACGCCGGAGGAGCAGTGGGCTATCGACGGGAACTGCAACAACAGGGGCCCCGGATACGCGCGCTCTGCGTAGCCGCGATGGCCGGCGGCATCACCGGTGCCGTCGTGCTGCTCGTCACGCCGGACCGCTCCTTCCGGATCATCGTGCCGTACCTGGTGCTGCTGTCCTGCGCGCTGATGGCGGTGCAGCCCCACGTGGGCGGTTGGCTTGCACAGCGCCGCCGGGCGGCCGCCAGCGTGGTCACGGGCACCGCCCCTGCGGTCCTGGGCACCGCGACCGCGGGTCCGCGCGACCGGACCGGCGGGGTTACCCCGTCGGTGCACGGTGCGGTGTTCGTGGCCGGCGTCTACGGCTCGTACTTCGGCGCCGGGCTCGGCGTGCTGCTGCTCGCCGTCCTCGGCATCCTGCTCGACGACGACCTGCAGCGGCTCAACGGCCTCAAGACCGTACTCTCGCTGGCCGTCAACGCGGTCGGCGTGCTCGTCTTCCTCGTCGTCGGGCGGGTGGGCTGGCAGGCGGCCGGGATCCTCTTCGTCACCGCGTACCTGGGCGGGCTGCTCGGTGCCCGGTTCGCCCGCCGGCTCCGGCCGGCACTGCTGCGCGGATGTGTCGTGGTACTGGGCGTCGCCGTCGCCGGCACCATGATTATCACTAGCTGAGCCGCGAACCGAGCCGGAGCCGTGAAGGCGCTCCCGGCCGAGTCGCCGCTGCAGCACCAGGGGGGACGACGGAGGAGACGGCGACCCGGGACCCTGCACGAGTGCGGGCGCTGCTGCCTGGTGCTGCCGGTGGCGCTCGCCGACGCCGGCTGCTGTCGGTGACCTCACCGCTTGCTCAGCCCCGCTTGCGGTCGTCAAGCTCGCGCTCATCCCCAGCGTCGCCCACATTGCCAAGATCACCAATTCCGGTAGCGGCAACTTCGCGGTCTGGACGCTGTCCGACGCCGGCAAGCAGCTCGACCTGCTCGTCAACGAGATCGGCAAGTACACCGGCGAGGTGTTGCTTCCCTCGGGCACGCGCGCGATCGAGATCGAGGCGGACGGCGCCCGGACGATGGTGAGAACCTGACCGGGCGGCCCGCGGGTCCAGTCCTCGACTAGGTCGTCGAGCCCGACGCCCAGGGCGACGAGCCGGTCGGGCCGGATCACCACCCGGGCACGATAGCTGTGTTTCCGCAGGTCAGCGGTGGTTCGTCGCGGTGATCACAGGCTACGGTGTGGATCGTGGAGGTGTACCGGTCCCGGTGCGGCCGCTGGTCGGTCGAGCGCCATCTAGACCGGTACCTGATCTACGACGGCGAGGTGTCCGCGAACGACGAGGCGTGGTCGTGCAGCACCCTGCGGCAGTTGTACGACTGGCTCGATATGCAAGGGGTCGCCCTGGCTGACCTCGTGGATACGGAGCCGGGCCTCGGTTCCGGCGAGGCGTGGGAGCCGGACGGCTGGTGAGGACGAGGCCGCCCTGGACTTAGAAGGTCGGGGGACTCGATGTCGGACATGGGGCCGCTCAGGCCGGCACGGGTACCTCCGAAGCCGAACCGCTCGGCCGTAGTCCACTTGGGATTGTCCCAGCGCGCGGCATATGGGCGTACGGGTGGGGCGGGGACCGTCCGTCCCGCGGGGATCTACCTGGCTCCGGCCGGTACGACCACGTCAGCCGGCGGTGGTCGAAAGCATGGGGAGGAACGCGGCCGGGTGCACCACGGGGATGCCGTACTTGGCAGCCTTCTGAGCTTTGCCTGACATCGAGTCGGGATCCGCTGCGACGAGTAGCCGCGTCTGCTTCGTCACGCTCTGACCGACGCAAAGCCCTGCGTTGGTGGCGCGGGCCTCCCACACCTCGCGCGGCCGATCCATCTCTCCGGTGAACACGACGATGTCTCCCGGCTGCAGGAACCGGCACTCGGTGTTGGTTGGGGCGCCGCCAAGGAGAGCAAGTGCGTGGCGTGCGGTCCGCAGTGCATGGTTGACGTGGCGGCTGCCTAGGCCGAGTAGATCCGCAACCGCATCGAGATCCTTGTGCTCATCAGGGGTGATCGTGCCGTCGGACGCCGCGACGGTGGCGAGCGCCTGCAGGTAGTGCTCGTGAAGAGCGATAACTTCGTCACGGCTGAGGCCCAAGTCCTGCGCGACCGCGACGAGCGCATCCGCCTCGGTGGCGGAGATGTGACGGTCCAACAGCGCGCGGTCGAGCACGTCAAGATAAGCGTCCGCGTCTGGTCGGTGGGTGCGCGGCAGCCGGTCAACGAGCCGCGACAGGAAGTGGGCCTCGACATGGCCCTCGGCGCGCCGCCGCACCAGGGCTACCTCCGCGCTGGACAGCCTCGGCCAGTCGCCCAGGAGGTCGGCGGTGAGCCGGTTGGCCCACGGCGGCGGCCGGCCGGCTACCAATAGGAAGTACGCCAGCAGCTGCGCGGCGGCGCGGGCATCGTGAAGAGCGGCATGCGCCTTTGTGAGCGTGATTCCGGCCGATTGGCAGCAGTCGGCCAGTCCGCGCCCGACCCCCGGCAGGAACTGTCCTGCCAGGCGCATCGTGCACAGCCCAGCGTTGTCGCTTATCGGTGTCTTGACGCCGATCCGCGCGTACTCGGCGGCGAGGAACCGGGCGTCGAAGGCCCAGTTGTGCGCGACCAGGATCCGTCCGCGAAGCAGGTCCAGGATGGCGCCTGCTAGCTGGTCGAATCGTGGTGCCGTGCGGGCCTCTGCGGCGGTGACGCCGTGGATGTGTCTCGGGCCGAGGTCTCGCTCTGGGTTCACCAGCGTGCACCACTCCGCCTCGGTCGCACCCGAGTCGTCGATCTGGACTATCGCGATCTCGACCACGCGGTCATTCCAGCTGGGATTGAGCCCGGTGGTCTCAACGTCGACAACCGCATACATGGCGGTGAGCCCCTTCTGCCGCGGCGCGGTGGACCTCGGGAAGGTAGCGACACTCTCACCGTGCGTGGTACAGCCCTTCGGTCGATCCATAGGGACTCGTCAGTGGAGCGCCCCTCGACCACACGGGAGGCGGGCTTCTCAGGTTGGCACGGTACGGTCAGCCGATGGCCATCGAGCGGGCGGCGCAACAGGGCACCGTAGACCTGGCCCGGACCAACCACGAGTGCCGTGCCCGGTGGCAACATCCCGGCGAGGGCGGCTGGGCAGTCATGTCCGTCGTGGTGGGCCAGCTCGACGACGGCCGCTGGTACGTAGATGTGACCGGTGTGAACGCCGGCCGGGCACGGGTCTTCGACACGAAGCAAGACGCGTGGGTAGGGGCCAAGACGTGGATGGCCACCAGGCGGGGCGCTTGGGTCCGGGTGCCGTGCTACCCGGCAACGGCATAGCGTCCGCCGAGCATCAGCCTACGTGACCTTGGCGAGGGTTGGCAGTTGCCGGAGACGAGCGGATGGCAGGATCCGCCCGATCTGATGGTGGCCACCGCCGGGTTTGTTGGCGGCGTTGTTGACCAGCACGTCGATGCGGCCGAACCGTTCCAGGGCGGCCTGCAGCGCCGCCGTGGCGTCTGCTCGCCGAGGTCGCAAGAACCGGCCACGTTCCCGTGGTCACCGAGCAGGTCCGGCGGCGTTCGCCTTCGGCTGACGACCTCCGTACCCTTCGTTGCGCCGTACCTAGCCGGCGAGGTGGCCCCACCGGGGGGACAGTTCCCGCCAGGTGCCGCGAGCTGCGACGACGCCGCCGAGCAGTACGACGACGTGGTCCGCTTGGGCCAGCGCGGCCTGTTTCGACGTGGAGCCGACCACGGTGACGCCGTTCGAGCGCAGCGCCCGCCACAGGTCCAGCTCTGTGGTGACGTCCAGCGCGGACGACACGTCGTCGGCGATGAGCAGTTCGGTCTGGGGCGCCAATGCGCGGGCCAGCGCAAGTCGTTGCAGCTGGCCACCGGACAGGCGGCTGCCCTTGTGACCGATCAGCAGCCCCAGGCCCCCGCCGGCGGCCGCCAGATCGTGTGACAGCTGAGCGGTGGTCACGGCCGCCTCCGCGTCGACCTGGTGTCCGAGCGCGATGTTCTCCGCCACCGTCCCGGACAGTACCCGTGGCCGCTGGCCGACGTACCCAACATGGTTGGGTCGCAGGAATACCTCGGGCTCGGTGACCGGCTCGCCGTTCCACAGCAGGGTGCCCGTGTGGTGCACGATGCCGGCCATCGCCCGTAGCAGCGACGACTTGCCGGCGCCGACCGGCCCGACCACCAGCACCAACTGTCCACGTTCGACGACGAGGTCGATGTCGCGGGCACCGAGGGTGCCGTCCTCGTGTACCGCGCTGAACGCGATGAGCTCGAGGCGTTGTAGCGGGTTGCGGGGCGGGGGGACCGGCGCCGGCGCGGTACCGGCGGAAAGGTCCACTCCGGACACGCTTGCGGAGTAGTCGGCCCGGCCGGACATCGCCGCGGTGCGCCGGGTCCACACCCGGGCTGACGGCATCTGGGCCACCAGGGAGGCCGTTGTCCAGGCGAACCAACGCGCAGCGCCGAGGGTCGCCACTGCCACCAGCGTGGCCCCGCCGGACAGATCGCCGGCTAGGAATAGCGCCCACGCGCCGATCGGCAGCAGGCCGCTCACTATTGACGGGGTGGACCGGGCCAGCACCTGGATCGAGATCTCCCGCCGCTGCCGCTCGCTGCGGTCGCGGTCGAGCCGGGCCAGGTGAGCCAGCACCGGGGCGACGGCGCCGGCCAGCTTGATCGTGCGGGCGGCCGACAGCGACGACACGAGCGCCGTGGCGAACGCCGCCCGGGCGGCCACGGTCTTGCGGGCCGACCGCTCCAGCCGAGGACCGAAGGCGGTGGCAACCAGCCCGGAGATCACGATGGTGACGAGGAAGAACAACGCCGGCACGACCGAGCCCGATACCACCGTCATCGACACCAGGAGGAAGACGGCGGCGAACTGATCAATCAGGTTGTCGGCCAACTGTACGACCCGTTCCGTGTCGCCAGCCTGGGCGATCACCTCCGCCGGCGGGTGCTTGCTGACCCGGCGCGGTCCGGTCTGACCGTGGACCAGCCGCAGGCTGATCCGCAGCATCTGCCGGACCCACCACTCCGGGAACCACTTAGACGTCACGTACGGCATCGGCAGGTAGAGCAGTAGCCCCGTGACGATCCCGAAGGCCGGCCAGAACAGATCCACCGACCCGTCCACCAGGTCGGCCCAGAGGAACGGCAGCACCGATCCGTCGAGACCGAGCAGCGTCATGGCGAGGAAGACGACCACGGCGCCCAGCCCGAACCGCGGGTCGTTTGTCATCAGCCGGAAGATCTCGCGGAGCGTACCTGGGCGCAATGGTTCCGGCAGCGGCGGCGGGTCCACCTTGGGCGGTACGGTCAGGGCCACCGGCGGCGTGGCCGTCTCGTCGGCCGCAGACTCGTCTTCGTCGAGCCATCCATCGTCCGAGCCGGGCGACCCGAGGGCGATCCCGCTACGGCCGGCCCCGGCACCGGCCAGCGAGGGCGCTGCGGCCCGGCTGCTCGCCAACAGCTTGGCGAACCGCTCCGACGTCCGCAGCGGCCCAGCCTCCACCACCCGGCCGTCGGCGAGCACCACGATCTCGTCGCATCGCTGCACCGACGACAGCCGGTGCGCAATGACGATGCCGATCCGGTCGCGCAGCAACCGCTCGGTGGCCTGCTGCACCCGGGTCTCTGTGACGGGGTCCAGCCGCGCGGTGGCCTCGTCGAGGATCACCACATGCGGCTCACGTACGAGGATGCGGGCGAACGCCACCAGTTGCTCCTGCCCAGCTGAGAGCACGTAGCCGCCCTCGCCGAGCTTGGTCTGCAGGCCGTCGGGCAGGTCGGCGACCCAACCGGTGAGGCCAAGCTCGTCGAGTGCCCGCCCGGCCCGGTCCATCAGCGCGGGGTCGAACAGCGCGACGTTCTCGGCCAGCGTGCCGGCCAGGATCTCGGTGCGCTGCGGCACGATTGCCACCCAGCGGCGCAACTCCTCCAGATCGATGTCGACCAGGTCGGTGCCGCCGAGGAAAACGCAGCCGCGCGGCACGTCGACCGAACGGGTAAGCACCCTGGCCAGGGTCGACTTACCCGAGCCGGTCCGTCCGATCACCGCGTACGAACGGCCGCGGGCGAAGGACAGGTTCACCTCGCTCAGGGCCGCGGGACGACCGGCTGCCCCGGCAGCCGGGTAGTGAAACGTCAGATTCCGTACGGCGATGTCGGCACTGGTCGGAGCCGTGCCGCCCACCGGCTCCTGCGGCGTTGACTTGAGCTGCAGCACCCGACTCCAGGCGCCGAATGCGTTCTGCAGCTCGGGCACCATCCGGCTCATGTGCTCGACGACCGCGGCGTAGCCGATGATCAGCAGCCAGATGGCGGTGAGGCGGGCACCGTCGATCCGGCCCGAGGTGAGCGCCCAGACGCCGCCCAGCACGGCCGCGACGATGCCTACCCGCATGACGCCGACGGCCATCGTGGTGACCCTGGCCGACATCACCCACACCCGCCGACCACGGCGCAGCACCTCGCTGGACCGCTCGGCGAACAGGCGCAGCACATAAGGCCGGGCCAGGCTGGTACGCACGTCGTCCTGGCCGTGGATGGACTCCTCCATCACGGCGGCGAGATCGGACCAGGCTTCCTCCTCGGCCATCCGGGCCGGCGCGATCTGCTTGGTTGGCTCCGCCAGCCAGCGCACGAGCACCAGGGCGAGCAGCAGCATGGCGATGCCGGCCGGCCACCACACGAAGAACGCGGTGATGATCGACACCAGCCCGATCGCCAGCGACTGGACCACCCGGATGCCGCTGCCGCGAAGCTCGGACCCGACCTGATACACGTCACCATCGATCCGATCGAGCAGTTCGCCGACCGGAGTCGACTCGAGCGTGGGCAGGTCCTGGCCGAGAGCGACCCGGCACAGCCGGCGCCGGACGTCGGCGGACCAGTCGGCGCTCAACCGCGCCATGATCAGGCCGATGGAAAGGTCGCTGAACACGGCCGCCACCAAGGCGGATGCGAGCACGATGAAGCTGCCGATGGCGCGCTCGACGAGAACTGATCCAGCCATCGCGGCAGCGACGGACATGCCGATCGCATTGAGCAGCACGAGGCCGGCCACCACCATGGATCGGCGCGGCGAGGTCGACCAGAGGTCGCGGAGCAGAGGCATCGGAGAGCGTCCCGGGTAGGCGAGCCTCAAGCCTGCGTTGAATCTCGCCATCGCTCAACAGAATTCCGGCCAGGCGTGACCGGTATCGCGGGCGGCTGGCCCGGTGTGGCGTGCCGTGCCGGACACCACCGCCGTGGGGCATGGTCGGTGAACCGAGGCGTCAGGCGGTGCGCCGGTAGTCGGCGATGGCTTCGGTTATCGCATGTTGGCCGATGGCGGCGAGGACCGGGTTGGTGGCTCGGTATACGTGCACCGCGCCGAGCCCCAGGTACAACCCCCAGCCGCGGCCGCGCGTCCAGGTCGCATCGTCGACGTCGGCCTCGGCGCGAAAGAGATCGCGGGTCTGGGCGGTCAGCAGGGCCCAGGCGGGCAGCATGTCGCAGGCCGGGTCGCCGACGCCCAGCCCGCCGAAGTCGATGACTGCGGCCAGCCGGCCCTGCCGGGTCAGCAGGTTTGCCGGGTGGAGGTCGGCATGTACCCAGACCGGCGCGCCATCCCACGTCGCAGCCGTACGGGCGGTCTCCCACGCTGCCGTCGCCAGGTCCGCGTCCACCGTGCCGTCCGCGCCCAGGTCGCTGATCGCGGCGCGGACATCGTCGTCGCGTGCACTGATCGGCCCACCGCGAGACGACGGCGGCGCGCCGGTGCCATCGAGCCGCTGGGAATGCGGGGCAGGCGCACGGCCATGTCGTCACCCAGCCGGTATATCGCGTTGTCCGTACCGGCGGAGCGAACCTTGGTGATGGGTAGCTTCGCCCATTGAGGGAACTGGTTCGCGATCAACCGGCCGACGGGTGGCCCGCCGGTGTCGATCTCAGCGGGACGCATCTGCGGCCTCGACCGGGCGCCACCCGTGATCGCTGTTCACGACCCGTCAGTATCGCACTCTGCCGCGGGGCACCACGCCGAGCAGGTCGACGAAGCGGAAGTAGCCGAGCTGCTTCGAGTCCTGGCTACGCTCGCCGGCGTCGCCGAGCACCACCAGGCGGCCGGGCGGTACGACGTCGTGGCCGACGTGCCGCAGTGCCGGGAAGCGGTCGCGCGGTACCGGATCGCCGGGCACCGCCACCACCCGCTTCACCACCCAGTCGCCGTCGGCCAGGCGTCCGGTGGGTGACCGGGCCGGCAGGCCGGACGCCGTCACCGGCCGGCAGATCACCACCACGTCGCCGGCCCGGACCCGCCCCGCCGCCACCCGGCGTACCAGGACCCGCTCTCCTGGGCGGTACGTCGGTGCCATCGACCCGCTGGTGATCCGCGCATAGACGTATCGGTGCCGTAACGAGGCGACGGCCAATGCCGAACCAGCGAGGACAACCAGGGCGCCGCCAAGCCAGATCACTCGTACGCTCCCGCTGGTACGGCCGCGCCGTTATAGCCGGCCGCCTGCATGGCGAACAGCCGGGCGTAGGCCCCGTTCGCGGCGATGAGCCCGGCGTGGGCGCCGGCCTCGACGATCATCCCGTCGCCGAGCACGACGATGGTGTCCGCGTCGCGGACCGCGCCGAGCCGGTGGCTGATCAGGAGGCTCGTGCGTCCGGCCCGCAGGTCGCGCAGGCGGGTGTGCACCGCGTGCTCCGCCTGTGGGTCCAGCCCGGCACTCGGCTCGTCCAGGATCAACAGGTCCCGATCGGCCCGCATGAATGCGCGAGCCAGGGCCACCCGCTGCCACTGCCCACCGGAGAGCACGACACCGGTGCTCGGATCCGCACGGTCCTCGTGCGAGCTGTATATCCGGGTGAGCATCGTGTCGTAGCCGCGCGGCAGGGCGCACAGCATTCCGTCGCAGCCGGCCCAGCTGGCCCCCTGGGCGATGCGCGCCGAGTCCAGCCAGGCCCCGACATCGCCGACCGCGATATTTTCCGCTGCGGTCAGCTCGTACGCCATGAAGTCCTGAAAGACCGCGCCGATACCGGCCCGCAGCGCGGCCAGATCGAGCTCGCGCAGGTCGACGCCGTCCCACCGGATTGAGCCGTTGACCGGGTCGTAGAACCGGCACAGCAACTTGACCAGCGTGCTCTTCCCGGCGCCGTTGAGCCCGACCAGCGCGGTCGATTCACCGGCGCGGATCGTCCAGCTGACACCACGCAGCACCCACGGTTGGTCGTCGGCGTAGCGGAACCAGACATCGCGCAGCTCGATCCCGTGCCGCAGCGGCGAGGCCGGACGCCAGGTACCACCGGCCACCAGCGCGGAGCGCGCGTTGACCACGGCGTGGAAGTTGTCGAACAGCAGCAGCGCCTCGTGGCTGCCGCCGATCCCACTGACGATGCTGGACAGGGCGCCCTGCACGCCGGCGACGGCCGCGACGAAGACCACGACATCGCCGGCGCTGAGCCGGCCGGCACCCGCGGAGAGCACCGCCCAGACCAGCCCGCCTCCGGCGATCAGCGCCGCCAGCACGGCGAGCGGCAGGTGGGCGGCCAGTTCCCGACGCTCCATCCGCTGGTGCTCCCGGTCGCTGGCGCGCAGCTCGGCGAGCATGCGCGAGCGGAACAGGTCGCCGAGGCCGAACAGCCGGACCTCCTTGGCGGCCGTCGGTTGGGACAGCAGGTTGGCGTAGAAGACCTCCCGCCGTCCGGCCTGGCTGACCCCCAGCATCATCGCGGCCCGCCGACGAGCCAGTGCGGCCTCCGCGCGCAGGCCGGGCAGCGCGGCCACCAGAACCACCGCGAGCATCCACGGCGCGATTAGGCCGATCGTCACGACAAACCCGCTGCAGGTGACCACCGCTTGCCCGATGAGCAGCGCGCTCGAGACGACCTGAGCGGGTGCGGCAGGACCGCTTCCGGCGGCCAGCATGAGCTGGTCGTGGAAGCGTGGGTTCTCGAAGGAGGCGAGTCCGGGAAGCCGGCCGACCGACTCGTACAGCCGGCTCTTCACAGCCAGTGCCATGCAGCGCCCGTACTGTGCGTCGGCGTACCGGGTGACCCTGGGCAGCGCGGCGGTGGCGGTGCCTGCCAGTGCCAGGCCTACCGCTGGGCCCATCAGTGCCGCTTCGCCCTCCCCGATGCGGTCGAGCACCACCTTGGTCAGCCACGCGACGAGCACCGGCAGCCCGCCGGCGGCGACCGCGAGGGCGATCCGGGCCACCACCAGGGGTGGCGACGCCTGCCAGCCGAGCACCGCGGCGACGTGGGCCAGGACGCGCAGCCGGGTCCGGTGGTCCCGGCCGGGGCCGCCGGCACCGCTCACGATGCCACCGGCACCTGGATGTCATCCAGGTGGTAGCCGCTATCCAGCACGGTGCCGTCGGTATCGACGAGCGCGAAGGCCGGAAAACCCCGTACCCCGAAGGCGCGCACCAGGTCCGACTGGTCGGGCTGCACCACAACCTGGGCCGCGTCGGCGAGCTGGGCCTGCAGCTGTACGGTCTCCTCGGCGCTGCCCACCACCACCGCGATCACCTGAGCACGGCCACCCGGCATGCTCGCGACCCGGGTGACAAAGGACGGCAGGCGTTCCTGGCAGGCCGGGCAGTGCGGCGAGAAGAACCCGACGAGGGTGAGCCCGACCAGGCTGGCTCGGCTGATCTCCAGACCTCTGGTGGTGGTCGCGACGAAGTCGCCGACCTGTTCGCCGGGCCCCAGCATGACCCGCTCGCCGCGGGTGTTGCGTTGGCTGGCCAGCTGGCTGGTGTGCTCCCGCAGCCGGCGGATCACGCCGAAGGTGAAGAGCAGGTTCAGCAGGCACAGCATGCTGAGCAGGCTCAGCCACGTGACGAGCAGCGGCATTCGGGTCGCCTCCATTCACGACGGCGGCCCGGTTCGCGACACCCGGGCCGCACGGGGTGTCCACATCGACGTACGGCGGGCCGGCACCGGGCCGCAGTCCCCCGTAACACCCGACGCACAGACGCACTGCCCGGCCCGACAGTGGCCGAACCGGGCAGCGGTGCGTCAGCACGCGTTGTAGCGGGGCTTGCAGGTGTAGGTGGCACCGACGCAGTTGCCGTTGCAGGTGTAATACCGGTAGTACAGGTAGGGGCGAATGCAGAAGCAGTACGAGCCCCACCAGTGTTCGTACGGGGTGCAGTCGCACGCCGGGGCCTGAGCATCGATCTTGGGCACGACCATGCCCACCAGGCGATCCGCCGTACGTTGGATCAGTTCGACCACTATCCGTCCCCTTTCGTGCACGAGCATCACCGGATCGCATACTCTCAGCCCGAGCCACAGCCTCATCACCTGTTGATCACAGGTCCGGTCAAGCCACGCGCACCGGAGTGGAGGTCAGGTGCAAACCATGACGTTTGGGCTACTGGGACCGATCGAAGTCCGCGTCGACGGTCGGCTGGTGCCGCTGGGTGGCCGGCACGGGCAGGCCGTACTCGGCGCCCTCCTGCTCGACCCCAACCGCGTCGTACCGTTGGCCCGGCTCATCGACGCAGCCTGGGGTGAAACGCCGCCGTCCAGCGTCCGGGTGCAGGCGCAGAACCGGGTGTCAAGCCTGCGCCGCCTGTTGCGTGAGGCGGGCGCCGCGGAAGGGATCATCAGTACTCGGGGGTCCGGCTATCTCGCCCGGATCGAGCCCGGCCAGTTGGATGTCGAAGCCTTCGAGGAGCAGGTCCTGCTCGCCGACGGGTGCATCGCCGACGAGGCCGCGACCCGGCTGGCCCAGGCGCTGTCGTTGTGGCGCGGTGCGGCGCTGGACGGGCTCCGCACGCCGCTGCTGGCCGCTGCGGCCCAGCGGCTGGACGAGCGCCGGTTGAACGTGCTTGGCAAGCGCTTGGAGCTCGACCTGAGGTTGGGCAGATACCACATGGTCATCGGCGAACTGGTCGAGCTGACTGCCGCGTACCCGGCGCAGGAGCAGCTCGCCGGCCAGTTGATGAGAGCGCTGTACCTGGCGGACCGCCAGCGCGAGGCGCTCGAGCACTTTGTGGCCGAGGCGGCGGCACAGTTGCGGTCCCTGCTTGCCGGGCGCCGTGCCTTGCTCCTGCTCGACAATGCCGGATCGGAGGACCAGGTACGCCCGCTGCTGCCCGGCTCACCGGGCTGCCTGGTGG
>JAEHDK010000066.1 GCA_016880465.1 Micromonosporaceae bacterium | reverse complement strand
GCCGGGCGGCCGCAGGTGGCGGCCGCCCCGCGGAGTGTGGAGTTGGGTAAGAGCCAGCCGGTGATGTCGAGGATGACCCCGAAGCCCGACTTGTTGTGCTGGACGCTGACGTAGAAGTGGTCGCCGGACGGGTCGAAGAAGCCGCCCGTCCACTCGGCGTTCAGGTCGTTCAGCGAACCGATCCGCAGGCACCCGTCGCTGAGCAGGTCGGCGTCGTCGCCGTCCGCCGCGCACGACCACAGGTCGTTGTTGTGCGGGCGGTCGAAGGCCGTCTCGCCGTCCTCCATAATGATCCAGTTGCCACGGCCCGGCTGGTACTCGATGTTGTCCGGCATCGCGAACTCCGGCGTACCGACGACCAGCAGCTGCATGACCGGGGTCGCGCTGCCGGCCGTGGCCTCCGCCACGGTCCCGTCGGTGAGGCAGACCGCCTCGCCGTAGTACCGCGCCTCTTCGCGCCCGGTGTTGTTGCCGCACGCCCGCACGTTGCCGGCCGCCAGCGCCGTGCGGTCCAGCGTGAGGTCCTCGGGCCGGTAGTAGCCGGTCGCCTTGGCGGCGGCCGCGGGGATCCGCAGCGAACCGAACGCCGGATCGGGGATGATCGGCTTCCAGACGCCGACACCCTGGTTCATCGCCTGGCCGGTGTTCGTGCCCTGGCCGACCTGGAGCGCGAAGACCGAACCGGAGGCGAACGGCGAGTCGGCGAGCGACGTCAGGGTGCCCCCGGCCCACGGGTGCGCGGGTACGAACTTGTAGTACGCACCGCCGGGGGCACCGTTGCCGGGGCCGAGCTCGTCGCCGTAGTAGGTCACGCCGTTGGGCAGCGTTGCGACGCCCTCGAACGCGACCGCACCGAGCGCCGGGCGCTGCACGATGTTGGGGGTGCTCGCCGCTCCGGTCAGCCGGTCGAGCGTGGCGTCGGTGATGGACACCGGGTCGATCATCTCGTACAGGTGCCCGGTGGTGGTCTCCTCACCGAAGATCACCGTGCCCCACGGCGTGACGTGCAGCGGGTCGCACGAGGTGGTGCCCGTGACGATCGTCTCGGCCACCCCGGTGGCCAGGCTGATGCGCTGTACGCCGGGTCTGGTGGTGCCCTGCTCGTTGCAGGCGAGGATGTACTGCGGGTGGTCCGGCGGCCACAACGCCATCATGTCGAGGTTGGGACCCGCGTTGCCCGCCGTGACGACCTTCGCCTTCAGCCCCCTGGCCAGTGTCACGAGGGCGCCGGGGTCGGCCGTCGCGACGGCCGCGCTGATGTCCATAGTGGACGACTGCGCGAGCCCCTTGAACACGCCGAACTGGTCCTTCGCGCGCTGGGCGATCACTGTGTCGCGTTCCTGGCCGAGGTCCTGACGGGCCTCGGCGATCGCGCCGCCGCCGACGGCCAGCACAGTGCCGGCCGCGACGACCAGCGCGAGGGTGCGCTTGTTCACGTTCACTCCTTCCGGTGCGTCACTTCGCGCCAACCCCATCAACCGAGGTCGGAGGTTGGCAGGGCGTACCGGGCGAAGAGTCGATGAACCCCTGGCAAACCGCCGCCGTCGCCGCCGGCGCCGTGGCCGCCGTAGGGTGGGAGCCGTGCTCATCCCCGCCCGGTACAACGGCCCGCCCGGCACCGCCAACGGCGGCTACAGCGCCGGCCTGTTTGCCTCCACTGTGGACGCTCCGGCCGCTCTGGTGACGCTGCGCCGGCCGCCACCGCTCGACACCGAGTTGACCGTCGAGCGGGTCGGCGACCGGGTCGATGTCCGGGCCGATGGCTTGGTCATCGCCCAGGCGGTGCCGGTCGCGCGGCCCGCCGAGCCGGTGCCGCCCGTCCCGCTGGCCGAGGCGCGCGCGGCCGCGCAGGCGTACCCCGGGTTCGTCGATCACCCGTTCCCGTCCTGCTTCGTGTGCGGGCCGGCCCGGGCACCAGGTGACGGGCTGCGCATCTTCCCCGGCGTGCTGCCGGACGGCCGTACCGCGGCACCGTGGCGAGTGCCGGCCGATGCGGACACCGTGACGATGTGGGCCGCGCTCGACTGCCCGGGCGGCTGGGCCATCATCGGGCCCGGCCGGCCGTACGTGCTGGGCCGGATCGCCGCCCACGTGATCGAGGTGGCCGCGCCCGGCACCGAGTGCGTGGTGATGGGTCAGGCGATCGGGCTGGACGGCCGGAAGGCGCACGTCAGGTCCACCGTCTACGCCGCGGACGGCGCCGCCCTGGCGGTGGCCGAGGCGACCTGGGTGGCCGTGTGAGTCGAATGTGTATGCGGGTCCTCAGGACCCGAGCGACGGCGCAGGCATTGCCGCACTGACCTCCGGTGCGGTCCCATCGTCGTCGACCAGATGGCACGCGACGAGCGCGCCGGCCGGCCCGACCGGGCGCAAGGGCGGGACGTCCACCGCGCACCGCTCGACCGCGACCGGGCACCGGGTGTGGAAGCGGCAGCCGGGCGGCGGATCGACCGGACTCGGCACGTCACCGGACAGCACGATGCGCCGCCGGGCCCGCTGTACCGCCGGATCGGGGATCGGCGCCGCCGAGAGCAGTGCCTGGGTGTACGGATGCCGCGGCGCGGCGAACAGCTCCGCCCGGTCGGCGATCTCGACAAGCAGGCCGAGGTACATGACCGCGACCCGCTGCGCGAGGAACTCGACCGACGCCAGGTCATGCGTGATGAACAGGCAGGCGAAGCCCAGGTCCCGCTGGAGCCGGCCAACCAGGTTGAGGACCGAGGCCTGCACCGACACGTCCAGCGCGGAGGTCGGCTCGTCGGCGACCAGCAGCGACGGCGACGCGGACAGCGCCCGCGCCAGGCTGACCCGCTGCCGCTGGCCGCCGGAGAGCTCGTGGGGGTACCGGCGGACCACGTCGGCCGGCAGGCCCACCTGGTCAAGAAGGTCGATGACCCGGGCACGGCGGGTCGCGGCGCTGCCGAGCCGGTGCAGCCGGAGCGGTTCCGCGATGATGTCGCCGACCGTCATCCGCGGATTCAGCGACGACGACGGGTCCTGGAACACGATGGTGAAGTCGCGGCGCAGGGGGCGCAGCGCCCGCCGGGACAGCAGCGCGATGTCCCGGCCCCGGATGCGCACCTGACCCGAGGTGACCGGTACCAGCCGGGTGACGCACCGGCCGAGCGTGCTCTTGCCGCTGCCCGACTCGCCGACGAGCCCCACCACCTCACCGACACCCACGGTCAGGCTCACGCCGTCCACCGCGCGTACCGGGCCGAAGTGCTTGACCAGGTCGACGATCTCCAAGGTTGGTGTCATGGCGGCACCGGAACCGCGAGCGGGTGCCAGCAGCGCACGAGGTGTCCGGCCGGTCCCCGGGCGAACGCCGGACGGCGGGTACGGCACACGCCGTCGGCGTGTCCGCACCGGTCCGCGAACGTGCACGCGTCCGGCGAGGTCGCCAGCACCGGTACCCGGCCGGGGATCTCGCGCAGGCCGCCGTCGGCGTGCCGGGCCGGGTTCGGTACGGCATCGAGCAGGCCGCGCGTGTACGGGTGGCTCGGCCGGGCGAACAGCGCCTCGGCGTGCGCCTCCTCGATCGTCCGGCCGGCGTACATCACCACGACGCGCTCGGCGATGTCGGCCACCACACCGAGGTCGTGGGTGATCAGCAGGACGGCGGTACCGATCTCGGCGCGCAGCGTACGCAGCACGTCGAGGATGCCCGCCTGCACGGTCACGTCGAGCGCGGTGGTCGGCTCGTCGGCCACGAGGAGCCGCGGCCGGCAGGCCACCGCCATCGCGATCATCACGCGTTGCCGCATACCGCCGGAGAGCTGGTGCGGGTACTCGCCGAGCCGGCGGTGCGGCAGCGGGATGCCGACCAGCTCCAGCAGCTCGGCCGCCCGGCGGCGCGCGGCCGACCCGCCCATCCCCTGGTGCCGGCGGAGCACCTCGCCGATCTGGCGGCCCACGGTGAGTACCGGGTTCAGCGACGTCATCGGCTCCTGGAAGACGTAGGCGATGTCCCGGCCCCGGATCCGGCGCAGCTCACGCTCGGCGAGCCCGGGCAGGTTCCGTCCGGCGAAGGTGATCCGGCCGGACACCGCGGCGCTGCGCGGCAGCAGACCGGTGAGCGCGAGCGCGGTGACGCTCTTGCCGCAGCCCGACTCGCCGACCAGGGCGAGCACCTCGCCCGGGCCGAGGGCGAAGGACGCGGCGTCGACGGCGAGCACGGCACCGTCCTCGGTACCGAACCGGACGGTCAGCTCCTCGACGTCGAGCAGCCGATCGCTGCCCGGCTTCACCGGCGAACCTCACGTGGGTCCAGCGCGTCCCGCAGGCCGTCGCCGAACAGGTTCAGCGCCAGGGTCAGCAGCACGATGGCGACACCCGGGAAGACCACCAGCCAGGGCCCGTCCCGGAACAGCGACTCGGCGCTGGACAGCATCCCGCCGAGCGACGGGTTCGGCGGCCGCAGCCCGAGGCCGAGGAACGAGAGCACCGCCTCGCCGAGGATCGCCGCCGGTACGTTGACCGTGGCCTGGACGATCAACGCGTTGACCGCGTTGGGCAGGATGTGCCGGCGCAGCAGCACGCCGTCGCCGGCCCCGCCGGCCACGGCCGCGGCCACGTAGTCCATCCCCCGCAACCGCAGCGTCTCCCCGCGGGTGACCCGGATGATCGCCGGGATCTGGGCGACCCCGATGGCGATCGTCGCGGTGGCCAGGCTCGGTCCGAGGATCGCGGCGAGGCCGACCGCCAGGACAAGGAACGGGAACGCCAGCAGCGTGTCGGTGAGCCGGGATATCACCGGATCGAGCCAGCCGTAGAAGCCCGAGAGCAGGCCGAGGGGGACACCGACCGCCAGGGACAGAGCCACCGACAGCACCCCGACGCCGACCGAGGCGCGCAGTCCGAACAGGACCCGGGAGAACTGGTCGCGGCCAAGCTCGTCGGTACCGAACCAGTGCGCCGGTGACGGCGGCTGCAGCGCGGCCCCGAAGTTCGTGCGGTCGTACGGGAACGGTGCGACCAGGTCGGCGAGCAACGCGGCCAGCACCGCGACGACCACGACGACGAGGCCAACGGCCGCGAGCGGGTTGCGCAGCACGCGGCGCAGCGCGCGACGCCGGCTGCCCGGCACCGCCGCGGCTGCCGTATCCGCCGTGGTCAGCTCCAGGACCGTCACAGCACCGCACCCCCCACCCGGATCCGCGGGTCGATGACCGAGTAGAGCAGATCGACCAGCAGGTTGATCGCGATGTACGCGGTGGCGGTGACCAGTACCAGCCCCTGGATCATGGGGTAGTCCCGGGTCAGCACCCCGTCGACGATCAACTTGCCGAAGCCCGGCACGACGAAGATCTGCTCGGTGACCACGACGCCGGAGATCAACGCACCGAGCTGCAGGCCCACGATCGTGGTCACGACGATCAGGCTGTTGCGCAGCGCGTGCCCGAAGACGACCTGCGCGCCGCCCAGGCCCTTGGCCCGGGCCGTGCGGATGTAGTCGGAACCCAGCGCCTCCAGCATCGCCGAACGGGTCTGCCGCATGATCACCGCGGCGAGCCCGCTGCCCAGCACGAGGCCGGGCAGGAGCAGATGCCGCAGGCTCTGCACCGGGTCGCTGAAGAACGAGACGAAACCCGAGGCCGGGAGTACCGGATAGGCGATCGCGAACAGCAGGATGACCATCTGGCCGAACCAGAACACCGGAATGGACAAGCCGAGCAGGGCCACCGTGTTGGCGGCCCACTCGGACGCGGTGCGGCGGCGTACCGACGCGACGATCCCGGTACTGAGCCCGATGAGCACCGCCACGACCATCGCGAACGCGGCCAGCTGGAGAGTCACCGGCAGGGCGTGCCCGATGGTCTCCGCCACCGGCAACCGGGTACGGGCCGAGGTACCGAGGTCGCCGCGCAGCGCCCGACCCACGTACCGGACGTACTGCACGACGATCGACTCGTCCAGCCCGTACGCCCGGCGGATCTCGGCCAGCGCCTGCGGGTCGTTCTCCTCGCCGGCGAGCGCGCGCACCGGATCGCCCGGCAACGCGCGCACGCCGAGGAAGATCACGATCGTGGCGAGCACGAACGTCACCGCGGACTCGACGAGCCGCCGCAGCACGTACCGCCCCACGGTCAGCTCCCTACTGCGAACCCGGCTTCCCCGAACCGCAGGATCCCGTCGCCGAACAGCTTGACACCGCCGATCTTGGCGGAGACGCCGAGCAGGTTCTTGGCCCGGTACAGGTAGATGATCGATCCGTCGGCCCGCGCCTTGGTGATCACCTGTCCGTAGAGGTCCCGCCGCCGGCTGGTGTCGGTGGTCGCCCGCGCCTGGTCGATCAGGCTGTCCACGTCCGGGTTGCTGTACCCGGAGATGTTCTGCGATCCCTTGGTCTTGAGGAAGTTGGCGATGTTCCCGTCCGGGTCCACCCGGCCGGACCAGCCGATCTGGAACAGCTGGAACTTGCCCTTGTCGGTCTGGTCGAGCGAGGCGGAGAACTCGGTCGGCTGCAGCTCGACGTCGAACCCGGCCTCGCGCACCTGCGCCTGTATCGCCTCGCCGAGCCGGCGCGCCTGCGCGTCCGTGCCGATGACCATCCCGACCTTCACCGGGATGCTCACGCCGGCCTGGCTGAGCAGGCTCTTCGCGGCGGCCACGTCGTGCTTGGGGCACGCCTGGGCCGCGTCGCTGGACAGTTCGCTGTCCGGGCTGATCGGCCCGCAGGCCGGGCTGAACTGGCCACGGAACACCACGGTGTTGATCGCGTCGCGGTCGAGGCTGAGCTCGAAGGCCTGGCGTATCTTCACGTCGGCCGCCAGCGGTCCGGCATAGGGCGCGGCGAGCGTGCCGGGCGCCTGCCCGACGCCGTTCTGGTTGGCGATGTTGACCGTGATGCCCTGGTACCCCAGTGACGCGGAGGTCAGCAGCCGCAGGTTGGCGTCGGCCTTGAGGGCGTCGACGTCGGTCGCCGCCACGGTGTCGAGGACCTCGACGTCGCCGGAGCGCAGGTTGTTGAAGCGGGTACTGGAGTCCGCGATGATCTTGTACGTGACCTTGTCCAGGTGGACCTTCGCGGCGTCGTAGTAGTTCGGATCCTTGACCACCTCGATGCGGTCCTGGGCGACCCGGCTGCTGAACTTGAACGGGCCGATGCAGACCGGGTTGGTGGCGAACTTGTCGCCCTGCGCGGTCAGCGCCGCCGGCGACATGATCATGCCGGCCCGGTCGGCGAGGACCGCGGCCAGCGGCGCGAACGGCGCCTTGAGCCGGATGGCCACGGTGGCCTGGTCGACGACGTCGACCCCGTCCACGCTGGACAGCTCGCTGGTACGGGCCGAGCCTTTGAGGGTACGGTGCCGGTCCAGCGAGGTCTTCACCGCGGCCGCGTCCATGGTGGTTCCATCGGCGAACTTCAAGCCCTGCCGGAGCTTGATGGTGACCGTCTTGCCGTCGCCGGAGATCTCCGGCGGCGCGGCGGCGAGCTGCGGCACGATGGCGAGCTTCTCGTTGACGTCGTAGAGCTTCTCGCAGATCGCATTGAAGATGGTGCGGCCGACCAGGGTACGGGCCAGGGTCGGGTCGAGCAGGTCGGGCTCGGCGGAGAGCGCGACGCGCAGCTCGCCGCCGTTCTTCAGGGGTCGGTTGTCGGGCCCGTTACTCGGGGCCGGCGTCGTGGAATCGATCGAACTGCACGCGGTGACGGCTAGGACAAGCAGGACCGCGGCTCGGCGGAGCGCATCCATGGAGGCCTCCCGATCCAGTGGAGGCCATGAACGTATCCTATATACAGATATAGGTCAATCTATCAGAAGCTACGATCCGGCTACGCTCCGCCGCCCGGGCCGCCGCCGGCGGTGGACGCAACCGCACGCTCGGGGGGCGGGTGCCGGCCCGAGCCCGACCTAAGGAAGGATGCCGATGGCCCGCGAAGCCCGGTATCGCTGGTCGGGGCGCCGCCCCGGCGGGGGGTGGCGCCGCGGCGCCACCATGGGTGGCGTGGTAGGGGAGGAGTGAGATGTCCGACGGACAGATCGTCGTCTCCGGCCTGACCAAGCAGTTCAAGAAGGTCAGAGCCGTGGACAACCTGTCGTTCACGGTCGAGCCCGGTCGGGTGACCGGGTTTCTCGGCCCGAACGGCGCCGGCAAGACCACCACATTGCGGATGCTGTTGAACCTCGTGACCCCGACCGGCGGCACCGGGACCATCGGTGGCCGGCGGTACGCCGACCTGAGCCAGCCGCTCCGGACCGTCGGCGCGGTCCTTGAGGCCTCGAGCGCACACAAGGGCCGTACCGGCCGGAACCACCTTCGGATGATCTGCGCGGCCGCCGGGTTCCCGAACCGGCGAGCCGACGAGGTGCTGGATCTGGTCGGGCTGACCCCGGCCGCGAAGCGGAAGTTCAAGGGGTACTCGCTGGGCATGCGCCAGCGGCTCGGCATCGCCGCGGCGATGCTGGGCGACCCGCGGGTGCTCATCCTCGACGAGCCGGCCAACGGGCTCGACCCGGAGGGCATCCGCTGGATGCGCGGGCTGCTGCGTACGCTCGCCGACGAGGGCCGCACGATTCTCGTGTCGAGCCACCTGCTCTCCGAGATGGAGCTGCTGGCGGACGACGTCGTGATCATTGCGGCCGGGAAGCTGGTCAAACAGGGCCCGGTCACCGAGGTCGTCGACGGCATGGCGCACGTGGCACGGGTACGGGTCCAGACGCCGCAGGCGAACGAACTCGTCAAGGCCCTCGCCGACACCGTGCCGGGCACCACCGTCAGCCGGGCCGACGATGGCACGCTGACCGTCATCGGTACCGAGGCGGCGACCGTCGGCCGGACGGCACTGAAGGCCGGCGTGGAACTGCACGAGCTGACGACCGAGCGGCCCGACCTGGAGGACGTGTTCCTCGATCTGACGGCCGGAAAGGCGGCGATCCGATGACGACCACCACTGCCGTTGCGCCGACCGTTGCGTTTCCCGATCCTGGTCCGGCGCCACTGCGGCTGATCCGCAGCGAGCTGATCAAGATCCGTAGCACGAACGTCTGGTGGCTGTTCGGCATCGGCGTCGTCCTGTTCACCGCGCTCGCCCTGGTGGTCTGGACCCTCATCGGGAACAGCCAGATCGACACCGCTGCGGCGGCCGGAAACGATGTCTTCACGCCGTCGCAGGGCACGGACGCGGCCCAGATCGCGGCGGAGCGACAGCAGTTCGCGGTGGAGCACGACCTGAGCCGGACGCTGATCAGCGTCGCCGCGCAGATATACACCTCGGGCCAGTTCTTCGGCCTGATGTTCGTGATGCTGATCGGCACCGTCCTGATCACGAACGAGTTCTTCCACCAGACCGCGACCACGACGTTCCTCGCCACGCCGCACCGCACTGCCGTGATCCTGTCCAAGCTGGCCACCGCGATGCTGGCGGCCGCATTCTTCTGGATCTTCACAACGGTGCTCAGCCTGGCCACCGGGGCGATCTTCCTGAGCGCCAAGGGGTACGGCACCCAGCTCGACCAATGGCCCGTCCTGCGCGCGATCCTCTTCAACGGCCTGGCGTACGCCTTGTGGGGCGTTCTCGGAGTCGGTCTTGGTGTGCTGATCCGCAGCCAGATAGGCGCCGTTCTGGTCGGCTCCATCAGCTACGTGGCGGGGACCTTCCTGATCCAGCCCATCGTCTTCCTGATCTACACTTTCTTGATCAAGAAAACCTGGGTGCTCACCGCCATGGTGGCCTGGCCGGCCATCGCGTCGGGCATCATGATCTCGCCGGAGGACGCGTACCCGTACGCCCCGGACTGGTGGGTCGGCGGCCTCGTGCTCGTCGGCTACAGCGTGCTCTTCGGCGCCATCGGTACGTTGATTACCCGCCGGCGGGACATCTCCTAGATCACATTTGTGAGCTGAGCCACGGGCCGGCGTCCATGACGCCGGCCCGCGGCCGTGCGCGTAGCCTTGACAGGCACTCCCATTAGTCATTCGTCGTGGAAGAGGCGAACGCCGGCCGTGTCGACCCAGCAAACCACCCAACACAACCCCCTGGCCGGATTCGGACCGAACGAGTGGGTTGTCGAGGACATGTACCAGCGGTACCTCGCCGACCCGGCGAGCGTCGACCCCGCCTGGCACGACTTCTTCGCCGACTACCGGCCCGGCGCCAACACCGACGGGGGCTCCCCCGCGCCGACGGTCACGGCCCCCGCCGTACCCACGCCGGCGCCCGCCG
>JAEHDK010000601.1 GCA_016880465.1 Micromonosporaceae bacterium | reverse complement strand
GGAGGCAGGGGTGCGCCACCCAGGGGCGCCGCGGTGGTGGGCGGCGAGATCGACGTAGTCCGCCGGTCGGGCCGGGTCGTCGTCGTGGCGCGGGTGGTCGTCGTCGAGTCGGATGTCTTGACCGGCGTTCCCTCGTGGTGGCGGAGGACGGCCACCGCCACGGCGACGAGCGCCACCGCCGCGGCGACCGCCACTGCCCGGCGGGTGCTCGGCCGCCGGGCGCGTCGTCGGGCGTCGATCCGGCGCTGGATCTCCTCGCGGGCTTCGGGATCGACGGGGATCGTGGCGGCCAGACGATCGAGCCGAGCCCGCAGGTCGGCCTCGCCGGGCAGCGGGTCGAGGACGTCAGTCATCGCTCGACCACCTCCTTCAGGTCCGCGAGCGCCCGATGGAGCAGCGACTTGACCGTCCCGACAGGGCAACCGAGCGCCCGGCCGATGTCGGCCAGGGGCATGTCCGCGTAGAACCGCAGCACCACAACTGCCCGGCGGCGGGGCGTCAGCGTGGCGAGCAGGCTCCAGGTTCCGTCGACGTCGGACGTCGCCGCCTCCGGGACGACCGTGAGGAGGCGCAGCCGCCGTACCACGCCCTTGTGGCGGTGGCGGCTACCGCAGCCGTTGACGACCGAGCGGTACAGGTAGCCGGCCGGATCGTCCACGCGGTCGAAATGGCGGTAGAGCCCGACGAACGCGTCCTGCACGACGTCCTCGGCCGCCGCGCTCGATCCGGTGAGCATGGCCGCTACCCGCACCATGCGGGCGTAGTCCGTGCGGTAGACATCCTCAAAGCAGATCGCGGTGACTACGCGCAGCGCGGGCTTCGCCGCCGGCGTCACCTCCGCCCCGCTGTCGTGGAGATCCACCCCGCCTCCCCGACGACGGTCCGCTCAGCCCGCGCCCGCCGGCTCGCAGCTCGCGCAGGCCGCCGGAGCGTAGGCGGTGACCCGACCCGTGTCGCCGGAGCCGTCCACCACGAACACCTTGCCGTCCGAGACGGTGATCGGCCCGCCGCGGTGGGCCTGGAGGGACACGACCGGCGCGCACGTCGCCGCCCCGCACCCGCCAGCCCGGTAGGCCCGCAGTTGGTCGTCGAACACGGCGTAGGCCAGGCCCCCGGCGACGGTCGGTCCGCCTGCCACGAAGCTGTTCTGGACGGTGGAGGACCACGTCGGCGAGCAGGTCGGCGCGCCACAGCCGCCGGCCGGATAGGCGGACAGTGTGTTCCCGCGGGCCGCGTACATCACGCCGTCGGCCACGGCGACGCCCGCTCCGCCACCCCCCGAGGCGGACCACAGGACCGCCCCGGTGGCGGGATCGATGGAGGCCACCCGTCCGGTCTCGCTGGTGACGAAGAGGCGGCCGTCACGCGATCCGGTCACCGACTGCACGGGCGAGCCCACCGCGGCCTCCCACTGGGCTTCGCACACCGTGACGCCGGCGCCGCAGCCGTTGGCGTCGTAGCCCCGGCCGTCGACCACCAGGCGGTTCCCCACCGCCACGGGCACGGGCTGCCCGTCGACCGGCGCGGTCCAGGGCGGCAGCGTGTCCACCGTGGCGACGTCCGCCACGTAGAGCTTGGTGCGCGGCCGGTCGACGGTGGGGCACGTCTGGCCTCCGGCCTGTTCGTAGCCGGTCCACGCGACCTTGCCGTTGCCGAACGGCACGATCGACGCCGCGAACCCTCGGAACGAGGGGAACCCCGGGTTGATGATGGCGCCCGTGTCCGGGTCGAGCCGCAGGAGCCCGGCGCTGCATTGGTGGTCGCTCGTCTCGTCGGTGAAGCTGACCCACACCTCGTCGCCGACGATCACGGGCGCCGAGATGTCGGCCGTGTGCTTGCCGCTGGAGAGAACGCTGGTCCAGAGGCGCTTTCCCGTCGTGGCGTCGTCCGCGATGACATCGGCCACCTGGCCGCTGGTCGTGTTCGACACCTCGCTGTAGTAGGCGACGTTGTTGGACACGATCACCTCGGACAGACGGGTGCCGCTGTCGAACCACAGCTCGCCGAGCAACCCCACGTTGGTCGCCGTCAGCGTGCTCTCGTCGGGGTTGGAGTAGGAGAACTCCGGTCCGCCGCCCTGCTGCAGCCAGCAGCCCGAGGCCATCGCCGCGATCGCCGCCAGTCCCGCCAGCCGCATGACGGGCAGCCGCTTGGTCCATCTCATGGCACATTCCCCTTCTGGTCCACCGTCAACTGCATGTGCCGATGTCCCGGACCGGGGAAAGGTTCCAGCGTTTCTCGCTCGCCCTCAGGACGCGGCGTCGGCGAACTCGTCGGTCGTGTAGCGCCAGACGTGGGCGTCGGTCGGCCACGACCGGGCCGGTAGGCCAGCCTTGCCGGCCCGGGCCAGTGACCGGCGGCAAACAGCCGATTCTGTGCGAGCTCCAACCTCCCGAGCTGCGCTCAGCCGGGAATCTTTGCCGGCTCGCGAACGCCTCCAGACGCGTTTGGTGCGAGGTCCAATCGCTCCAGCGAGGGCAGGGGTTGACCATGACACCAGCCGCCTTGTGGTGCTGCACGGCTGGGTCACATGTGCCGTCGCCCACCTATGGCCCACCTACGCCATCATCGGTCGGGTCCGCCCGGCAACGGCGTGCGCCGTTGCGACGAGGCCAAGTCGCAGGTCGGCGCCGGTGACTGCCCATCGGCTCGGCCGTTCGCCGGTACCAACGCTGAGGTTGTGGCCCTGAAGGTCGGGGGTTCGAGTCCCCTCGGTCACCCCAAGATCACCGTCGTTCAGTCGTGGCGGTCGGACCTGAACCGCCCACGACACAATTACGCACACCTGTCTCCGGTCCCACCCGACCTCTGGCGGTGCACCTGGCCTCGCCGCTGAGTCCACGGAGCGTGCCCTCAAAGGACAGCGCCTCGGTCCGTCCGTGCTGTCCTCTCCGGCACATCGGGGGCGGCGGTGCCGTGTCCTGCCTCACCGGTCTCGCTGGGCGGTCCACGGCGGCATCCCCTCTTGGTGTAAGTACCGCCACTCCGCCTCCCTGGCCGTCAGGTGTGCCTTCTCGAGATCGACGCCGTAGTGGTCCGCCAGCCGCAGAACGCAATAGAGGATGTCGGCTAGTTCGTCGGCGATCCTGTCTCGTTCCCCGCCGTACCTCGGGTCGTTCTCGCGGTCTGGCAGGTAGTAGTGCTCGGTGGTGAGCACGGCTCAGGCCAAGTCGCCAACCTGCTTCGACAGCTCGATGACCAGCGCCTCGGCGCCCCACCGTCGTTGCTCACGGTCATCGAACGCGGCAGCAATCGTGCGGTTGATCTCGGCGAGATCCCTGAGCGTGCGTCCCATCAACACTCATCGTCCGGCCGTCGTCAGTGCCCCAACGCGGGTCAGCGTCGCCGTACACCGACACCAGACCCACCTACGGCACACCTATGCCGGCGCCGGGCATCCCGGCCGACCGGCGCCGGGCATCGGTACCGCCCGGGACCTCCACGCAGGTCACCGCCATCGCGCACCTGCGAGGCACGAGCGGCCCCGGTGAACCGTCCTCGCACACCCATGCCGACGTGGAACGGTCCGGTGGCAGTCTGTTGGCCGGTGCGGGCGCAAATGCACGCCACCCCGAGGGACAGCCCATGGCCCTGAGCGACTACCACCTCAACGCTTCGATCGCCGTGTCCGACATTCAGCTGGCTGTCGAGTTCTACGAGGGCAAGCTCGGCCTGCCGGTGGTGCGGAGCGGCCCCAGCGCCCACACCGCCGACGGCAGCCGCGTCTACGGTTCCGCTGGCGGCCCGGCGCTGAACGTGTTCGAGTCCGAGACCGAGGGGAAGTCACCGGCGACGCTCGCGACCTGGTACGTCGACGACATCGACCAGATCGTCGATGAGCTCACTGCTGCGGGCGTCGAGTTCACCCGGTACGACGCCTTCGAGGCGGACAACAAAGGCATCGGTCCGCGAGCCGGTGGTGGCCGTATCGCCTCGTTCCAGGATCCCGACGGCAACACCTTTGCCATCGAGGCCGACACATGACCCGTGGCCACCGCCCGCCCTCATACGCCAGCTAGCGACACGGACGTGACGACCTCACGGGAAGTGACTTCTTCCTAGGTGAAGAGCGTTCCGTTCTGGCAGAAGCACAGATCGTTGCCCCACGGGTCGACCACGTAGAAGGAGCGCTCCCCCCACGGACGTTCGAGGATCTCGCCGGCTGGTTCGCTGTGCACCCGGTAGGGAGCGAGCACGCGCAGCCGGGAAGCCCGTTGATGGATGGCGTCGATGTCGTCGACCGCGAAGGACAGCGATTTCGGTCCCGGTGTCGGTATCAGGCCCCCTTGTGCGACGTCGATGACGGCGACGATGACGCCGTCGCAGTCGAAGTAGTGACGGGCACCGGGATGGCGGGTGCCATCGATGCCCAAGAGATCGCGGTACAACTGGGTGGCGGCCTCGAGGTCGCTCACCTCGAGCGTGACGCGGAACAGCTTCGGTGTTGTGGTCATCTGGCGGGTCCCTTCTTGGTTGATCGAGGGCCAGGCGACCGCCAGATCTGGCGACCGCTCGGTGGATCGAGCAGTTCGAGCCATCGGTCAACCGTGCGCCGCAAGTAGTCGCGTTCGAGCCGGTACCAGCAGTAGCGCCCCTCAGAGCGCACACTTACGATGCCCGCGTCTTCGAGGACATGTAGGTGCCGCGTCGTCGTGGGCCACCTG
>JAEHDK010000065.1 GCA_016880465.1 Micromonosporaceae bacterium | reverse complement strand
GGTGCCGCGGTCGCGGTCGCCCGGGAGCACGCCGAGCTGGAGTTCGTGAACGGCGGCGGTACGGGCAGCGTGGCGGCGACCGCCGCCGACCCGGCCGTCACCGAGCTCACCGCCGGCTCCGGGTTGTACGGGCCGACCCTGTTCGACGCGTACCGGACCTGGCGGCCGAGGCCGGCGGCGCTGTTCGCGCTCCCGGTCGTACGCCGGCCCGGCCCCGGGCTCGTGACCGTGCTCGGTGGCGGCTGGATCGCGTCCGGCCCGGCCGGTGCCGACCGGCTACCCAGGCCCGTCCTGCCGGCCGGTCTCCGGCTCCTCGGTACGGAGGGCGCGGGGGAGGTCCAGACCCCGCTCGCCGGCGCGGCCGCAGACACGCTGGCCCTCGGCGACCGGGTCTGGTTCCGCCACGCCAAGGCGGGCGAGCTGGCCGAGCACGTCACCGACCTGCACCTGGTCGGTGCCGGCGAGACCGTCCCCACCTACCGCGGCGAAGGCCACGCGTTCCTGTAAGCGGGGCGGCGGCAGCGCCCCGAGGCGGCCCCGCGCAGCGAACCGGATCACAGCTGCCGGTGCAGGTACTCCCGGACCAACGCCTTGGCCTCCGCGAGCACCGCCTCGTCGCCGCCCGGGTCGCGGCGGAACGCCACGGTGATCAGCGCATCGGCCGCCTCGACGGCGATCGCGAGCGCGAACCGGAGCCGGGGCTCGTCGACGATCCCGAAGTGGGCGATCAACAGGTCGGCCAGCCGGTCGGCGATGACCGCGTTGTTGTCCCGGTCCGTGTCGAGCAGGTGGACGTCGACCACGTCGCCGAAGTGCAGCGTACGAAAGCCCGGCACGGTGCGGTGCATGGCGATGTACTCGTCGATTCCGGCGTCGACCGCGTCCCACCAGTGCGCGAGGTCCGTCTCGGCGATGCGCTTGCCCAGCCGGTCGAGGTACGCCTCGATCGTGCGCAGGGTCAGGGCCTGGACGACCGCGCGCTTGTCCGGGAAGAACTGGTACACCGAGCCGATCGCGACGCCGGCGCGCTCGGCGAGCAGCGTGGTCGTGAGGGCCTCGTACCCGACCTCGTCGACCAGGCCGGCGCACGCGTCGAGCATCCGCTGGACCCGCGCCACGCTGCGGCCCTGCACCGGTACCCGGCGCAGCGGACGGAGCGTCGAAGTCGCCACGCCCACCCCCTTTGCGAACTGTGCGGGGACTCCCCCCGGTACAACGAGCCAGGGTGTCCCGCGGCGCTGCTGCCACCTATCGAGACGACCACCATCGGATCCGGCTGCCACCTGCCGGGGCGTACCGCGCGGACGGTCAGCAGGACGGCGTAGCGCTGGCCTCCGATCGGGACCAGATCGACGTCGCCGGGGCCGACCGGTTTGAGATTCGTCGTAGCGGACGTCACCGGTCGCCGCGCTTTCACATAGCCCTGGTGCCGCCGGACAATGGCCATTCTCCGGCCACGATCCCCGGCACGCCCAGATCGGACTAGCATCAGCGATCGCATCCTGCCACTCGGGGAGGGCACATGGCCACGACCGCCGCGCCGACCTGGCGCAACTGGGCCGGCAACCAGCGGGTGCATCCGGCCCGGATCGTCAGCCCAGCCTCCGCCGGCGAGGTCGCGGCCGCGATCACCCAGGCCGCCGCCGGCGGGCTGACCGTCAAGGCGGTCGGCAGCGGGCACTCGTTCACCGGCGCCGCGGCCACCGACGGCGTACAGCTGCGCCTCGACCGGCTCGCCGGCCTTCGTACGGTCGACGGGCACCTGGTCACCGTCGGGGCCGGGATGACGCTGGCCGCACTCAACACGGCTCTCGCCCGGCACGGCCTTGCGCTGCCCAACCTCGGCGACATCGACGCGCAGACGGTGGCCGGCGCGCTGGCCACGGGTACGCACGGTACGGGGGCCGGATACGGCTGCCTGAGCACCTTTGTCGAGGGGTTCGAGCTCGTCACCGCGGCCGGCGAGGTGCTGTCCTGTTCGGCGACCGAGCGCCCGGACGTGTTCGCCGCCGGCCGGGTCGGCCTCGGCGCACTGGGCGTCGTGACCGCCGTGACGCTGCGCTGTGTCGACGCGTTCGTCCTGCGGGCCGACGAACGCCCGCTGCCGCTGGCCGAGACGCTCGGCCGCTTCGCGGAGTTCGCCGCCGGCAACGAGCACGTCGAGTTCTACTGGATGCCGTACACGCAGCGCACGCTGGTGAAGCGGAACAACCGCGTCGCCGCGCACGACCAGCCGATGTCCCGGCTGCGGCGCTGGTGGGAGACGGACTTCCTGCAGAACACCGCGTTCGGCGCGGTGTGCCGCACCGGGCGGGCGCTACCGCGGCTCGCCCCGGGCCTGCTGCGGACGACCGCCAAGGCGTTCTCGCCGCTGACCTACACCGACCGGTCCGACCGGGTGTTCGTCACCCCGCGCCGGGTCCGGTTCGTGGAGATGGAGTACGGGCTGCCGCGCGAAGCGCTGCCGGAGGCGTTCGCCGGACTCCGCCGCATCGTGGCGGGCCTGCCGTTCCCGGTCCTGCTGCCGGTCGAGGTACGGGTCACCGCCGCCGACGACATCTGGCTCTCCCCCGGGTACGGACGGGATTCGGTGTACCTCGCGATCCACCAGTACGTCGGCATGCCGTACGAGCCGTACTTCCGGGCGTTCGAGACCCTGTGCTCCACGATGGACGGACGCCCGCACTGGGGGAAGCTGCACTGGCGGGATGCCGAGTCGCTGCGCCCCACGTACCCCCGGTTCGACGACTTCCGGGCCGTACGCGACGCGCTGGACCCGGACCGGGTCTTCGCGAATGCGTACACCCAACGGGTCTTAGGTTGACTTCTTGGGGCTGGCCTTCTTGGGGGCCGCCTTCTTCGTGGCTTTCTTGGCGACGGCCTTCTTGGCGACCGCCTTCCTGGCCGGGGTCGCCTTCTTCGCGGCCGCCCGCTTGCGGGGCGCCGGTGGACCGCTCGCCCGCTTCTCGGCCAGCATCTCGCTCGCTTGCTCGACGCTCATCGCCTCGACGCTCATGCCGCGGCGCAGGGACGCGTTGGTCTCGCCGTCGGTGACGTACGGGCCGAACCGGCCGTCCTTGATGACCAGCGGCTTCTCGGTCAGCGGGTCGGGGCCCAGGTCGCGCAGCGGTGGCAGCGCAGCCCGGCGCGCCCGCGTCTTCGGTGCGGCGAGCAGGGCCAGCGCCTCGTCGAGGCGCACCGTGAACAGCTGCTCCTCGGTCTCCAGCGAGCGGAAGTCATCGCCACGCTTGACGTACGGCCCGTAGCGCCCGGCGCCGGCGAAGATCTCCGCGCCGTCCGGGTCGGTGCCCAGGAGCCGGGGCAGCGAGAGCAGGCGCAGCGCCTCTGCCAGCGTCACACTCTCCGGCGACTGGGTGCGCAGTAGCGACGCGTTGCGGTCACCGCTCGACACGTACGGGCCGTAGCGACCGGACTTGACCACGACCGGCTCGCCGGTCTCCGGGTGCTCGCCGAGCTTGCGCTCGCCGCCGCCACCGAGGAACAGCTCTGCGACCTTCTCCGGGGTCAGCTCGTCCGGTGCGATCCCCTCGGGTAGGGCCGCCCGATCCTCGCCTTCGGGCGCCTCCTGTACCGCGCCCGGCAGGCTGCGCTGGAGGTACGGGCCGTAGCGGCCGACCCGCACGACGACGTCGCGCCCGGCGTCGTCGCGGAACAGCGGGATCGAGTTGATCCCGCGTGCGTCGATGTCCCCGAGCTGCTCGGTCACCAGGCGCTTCAGCCCGCCCGAGCCGGCAACCGAGCCGGGCGGACTCACCTCGTCGCCGAAGTAGAAGGCGCGCAGGAAGTCCACCGCGGCGGCGCCGCCGGCCGCGATCCCGTCGAGCTCGTCCTCCATCGCGGCGGTGAACTGGTAGTCCACCAGCCGCGGGAAGTGCTGTTCCAGCAGGGAGACGACGGCGAACGCCAGGAACGACGGAACCAGGGCCTGGCCGCGCTTGACGATGTAGCCGCGATCCTGCACGGTCTGCATGATCGATGCGTACGTGGACGGCCGGCCGATGCCCAGCTCCTCCAGCGCCTTGACGAGCGACGCCTCGGTGTAGCGGGCGGGCGGCTGGGTGGTGTGCCCGACCGCGGTCAGCTCGTCGGCGTTGAGCCGCTGGTCCTTGCGGAGCTGAGGCAGCCGCCGCTCGGCGTCCTCGGCCTCGGCTTCCTCGTCGTCCGAGCTCTCCACGTAGGCGCGCAGGAACCCGGGGTCGGTGATCGTCTTGCCGGTCGCGCTGAAGTCGGCCTCCTCCCGGCTGCTCGACACCGCGCGGATCCGTAGGCTCACGCTGACGCCCACCGCGTCGGTCATCTGCGACGCGATGGTGCGGCGCCAGATGAGCTCGTAGAGCTTGAACTCCTCAGTGGACAGTTCGTTCGCCACGTCGCCCGGGGTCCGGAAGTTGTCGCCGGCCGGACGGATCGCCTCATGCGCCTCCTGGGCATTCTTGACCTTGCCGGTGTACCGGCGGGGCTGCGGCGGTACGCAGCCGGCACCGTACAGGTCGGCGATCTGGGTACGCGCGGCCGCGATCGCGGTCTCGGACAGGTTCACCGAGTCCGTACGCATGTAGGTGATGTAGCCGTTCTCGTACAGCCGCTGCGCGACCCGCATCGTCTGGGTCGAGGAGAACCGCAGCTTCCGCGCGCCCTCCTGCTGCAGCGTGCTCGTGATGAAGGGCGGGTACGGCCGCCGCCGGTACGGCTTCTCCTCGACCCGGGTGACCGTGAACGGCCGCCCCTCCAGCCGGGCCGCCAGCCCGCGGGCCGCGTTCTCGTCGAGGTGGACGACGTCGCTGCGCGCCTGCCCGGTCGTCGGCTCGAAGTCGCGGCCGCTGGCGATCCGGTCGCCGTCGAGCGCGACCAGCGTGGCGGCGAACGCGCGTGGCCCGTCGGCCGGTGCGTCCAGCACGCTCAGCTGGGCCACGATGTCCCAGTACTCCGCGCTGCGGAACCGCATCCGCTGCCGCTCGCGCTCGACCACGATCCGGGTCGCCACCGACTGCACCCGGCCGGCGCTGAGCTTCGGCATGACCTTCTTCCACAGCACCGGGCTCACCTCGTACCCGTAGAGCCGGTCCAGGATCCGCCGCGCCTCCTGGGCATCGACGAGGTCACGGTCGATGTCGCGCGGGTTGGCGACGGCGGCGGCGATGGCCGGCCTGGTGATCTCGTGGAATACCATCCGCTTCACCGGCACCTTGGGCTTCAGCGTCTCCACCAGGTGCCAGGCGATGGCCTCGCCCTCACGGTCCTCATCGGTGGCCAGGAAGACCTCGTCGACCTCCTTCGCCAGTTTCGTCAGCTTGGCGATCTGCGACCGGCGGTCCGGGCTGACCACGTAGAGCGCGGTGAAGTCATGGTCCACGTCCACCCCGAGCCGGGCCCACGGCTCCTTCTTGTACTTCGCCGGCACGTCGGCGGCGTTGCGCGGCAGGTCGCGCACGTGACCCAGGCTCGCCTCCACGACGTACCCCGGGCCGAGGTAGCCCGAGATCGTCTTGGCCTTCGCCGGTGACTCGACGATGACCAGCCGGCTGCTCTTGGTGGAACTCGGCACGGCACTCCCTGTTTGCGATTGGTCAGCAGTTTTCCAACGTAACGCGCGAGCGCGGCACGCGACGGCGATTGGCCAGTTACAGTGCGCACGCCGAACGGCGCCACGTTACACCCATCGTCAAGCATCAGCGGCCGGCGGGTGCCGGCCGGCTCCTGCCGCCCCGCCCGTGGTGGCCCGGCCAGCGGGTCCCGTGGCTGGTAGTCGCCGTTACCGGCTGACCGGCGCGGGCCACACGCCCGCCGGCGCCAGGGCCGGTGC
>JAEHDK010000600.1 GCA_016880465.1 Micromonosporaceae bacterium | reverse complement strand
GCCCGGTTCGAGGTCACCCTGCACCCGGAGCCCGTCCTGGTGAACTGCTCGCTGTAGTTCTCTACGCCTTTGCGTAACGCCCTGCTGTCTGTCCGCGTTGCTCCATTTGAGGCGAGTTTCCCCCCGAAGCTGAGGGAGAGGCACCACAATGGACGCAAACCCGACCCCGACGGCGGCCCGGCGCCGCCTCACCGCGCTCGCCGTAGCTCTTGCGGTCGCCGCGGCGGTGGCGCTGTTCGTCGTCGTCGGAGCGGGCACCATGGCCGTCGCGTCATCCGCTGGCGGTCGCCCGATCAACCAGGGCCCAGAGTCCGCCATCGGCGTACTGGACTCGCCGAAGCCGACCAAGACGACGGCCTCGCCGACCGCGTCACCGACACTCCCGGTCACCGGCGCCCAGACGAGCGGGTTCATCGTGGTCGGTGCGGGCGCGCTGCTCGCCGGTCTGGTATTGCTGCTGACCTGGCGCCGGTTGTCCGTCCGGCGACGGCTCGAGTCCTGACGGTCCGCGCGCGGCGACCACGGACCAGGGGACCGTGAGTTCGCCGAGACGCCACCGGGTCGGCCGGTCCAGTACCGGCCACCCGGTGGACCGCATTTTCCGCACGGCCGCCAACCAGCGTTGCCGGGCGCCGAATGCGGCGTACGGCGCGGCGTCGCGCCAGCCGTCGGCCAGCGCCCGGATCAGCCCGTGTACCGGCTCGCCGGGTACGTTGCGGTGGATCAGCGCCTTCGGCAGCCGGGCGGCGAGCGCGGCCGGATCGTCCAGCGTGGACAGTCGGGCCGCCAGGGTCAGGGACCGCGGGCCGGTCGGGTCGAGGGTGACCCAGCAGGCGAGCCGGCCGAGCTCGTCGCAGGTACCCTCCACGACGATGCCGTCCGGCGCGAGCGCGCCGGTCATCGTCTCCCAGGCGCCCGGCACCTCGGACTCGGCGTACTGGCGCAGCACGTTCATCGCCCGCACCAGGGTCGGACGCAACGCCGCGAGCTCGAAGCCGCCGCGGGCGAACGAGAGCCCGGGCGGGTCCGCGGCCGGTTGGGCCCGGGCCACCCGTACCGGATCGATCTCCAGGCCCACTACCCGGACGTCGGGGCGCACCCGGGCCAGCCGCGCGCGCAGCTCCACCGTGGTCACCGCGGTCGCGCCGAACCCGAGGTCGACGACGAGCGGATCCGCCGCCTCGCGCAGCACCCGGCCGTACGTCGCCACGAGCCAGTTGTCGACCCGGCGCAGCCGGTTCGGGTTCGTCGTACCGCGGGTGACTGTGCCGCGCGGGCGCGGTATCACCGGACGCGGTGCACCTTGTGCTGCGCGGCCTGGGCCAGCGGCCGGACGACCAACCTGTCCACGTTGACGTGGTGGGCCCGGGTCGTCACCCAGGCGACGCAGTCGGCGATGTCGTCCGCAGTGAGCGGCTCGGCCACGCCCGCGTAGGCGGCCTCGGCCCGCTGCGCATCGCCGCCGAACCGGACGAGCCCGAACTCCTCGGTGCGTACCATGCCCGGATCGATCTCGATGACCCGGACCGGCCGGCCGCACAGCTCCAGGCGGAGGGTCCCGGCCAGCGCCGTCTGCGCGTGCTTGGCTGCGGCGTACCCGCCACCGCCCTCGTAGACGATCTGCCCCGCGGTGGAGCCGAGCACGACGACGGTGCCGGCGCCGGAGGCGTCCAACGAGGGCAGCAGCGCCTTGGTGACGCGCAGCGTACCGAGCACGTTGGTGTCGTACATCCACTGCCAGTCCGCAATGCCGGCCGTCGCGATCGGGTCGAGCCCATGCGCGCCGCCGGCGTTGTTGACCAGTACGGTGACCGGTGCGCCGAGGGCGGTCACCACCGTGGTCAGCGCGGCGACCGACTCGTCGGAGGTGACGTCGCACGGCACCGGGGTTGCCGTACCGCCGCCGTCGGAGATCTCGGCGGCGAGCGCGGCGAGCCGATCGGCCCGCCGCGCGGTCGGCACCACATGGAAGCCCTCGGTGGCCAGGCGGCGCGCGGTCGCCGCCCCGATGCCACTGGATGCGCCGGTCACGACGGCGACGGGTAGCTCGGTCATAGGGCGCATCGTGCCACGTGCCGCAGGACCCGACGACGCGCGCCCGCACCGGGTGCGGGCGGGCATCGTGACCGGATCATCAGGTGGTGGTACAGGCCGCCTGCAGGCGCGTCCGCGCGGACTCGACGTCGTCCAGCAGCGTCGGGTCGTACGTCTTGCCGGTGCGGATCCGGACGAAGCCGATGTGTACCAGCACGTCCATTATCTGATCTTGGAGCTGCGGCTTCCGGTCCCGCGGACCCGCCGTACCCCCGGAACCGTCGCAGCCGGCGACGGCGAGGGCGCCTGCGGCGGCGAGCAGCGCGACGGCGGTCCTGGTAGCGCGCATCGTCATCACCCCTGGTTGGCCGCGGTCTGGTTGGGCAGGGCGAGGTACGGGAACGCGGTCCGGAACGGCCGGTCATTGGCGTCGACGCCGTCGCCCAGGCCCTCGACCGCGGCCGGGTGACCGGGCAGCAGCACACCCTCGGCGGCCTGCAGGGTCACGTCGATCGCGTCATCGGACAGCCGGCGGCCGTTGGGGAAGCCGGCCAGGTCCCCGCCGAGCACCCCGAGCCGGTTGGGCCGGGCGCTCGGCGCGATGGACAGGTTGAGTCGCAGCTGCTCGGACAGCCGGAAGCTGTCCGGCTTCGCGTCCTTGTTGAGCTTCTGCGAGTTGAGGTCCTTCGCCACCGGACCGCAGGCCGCGCACACGCCGCTGAGGAAGACCTCGACGAGGTCGGTGCGCGGGGTGGCCGGCGCGGGGATCCAGTAGATGGACTGGACCAGCCGGGGCACCCCGGGATTGGTGACGAACCCGGCGAACTTGGCGTCGTCCTGCGGCCGGGTCGCGTTGAACTCGTCCTTGCGGCCGACCGG
>JAEHDK010000599.1 GCA_016880465.1 Micromonosporaceae bacterium | reverse complement strand
CGGCGACCGCGGCATGCGCGGCGAGTATGGGCTTGAGGGCGGCCATCTCGCGCGGCGCCGGCAGGGCAACGGCGGACAGGGCGCCGGCCTGCAGCGCGCGGGCGAGGCCGACAGCGCGCCGCTCGGCCGGGGGTGACTGCATCTCCTCGACCGACTCGTCGTCGGCGAACCGCTCGGCGTAGTCGTCGACCGAGTCGTCGTCGGCGAACGCGAGCGGCCGGCCGGCCGCCATGAGGAACGTGGTGACGAGGTGGTCGTCGCTGTCCGCCGCGATGGCGACGCCGGTCGGGCCGTTGGATCGCTCGGCCAGGACCGCACCGAGGTGCGCGTACCCGGCCGGGTCGTCGCTGATCTCGCAGACCTCGAGGAGGCGGCCGGAGTCGTCGACGATGGCCACCGTCAGCCACGTGCCGGTAGGTGCCTCCCGTCGGTCGGCCAGCCGCACAAGTTCGGCCGAAGCCAGACCGCAGTACACCCGTACGAGCGCCACGGCGTCGTCCTCCTCCCGGGACAGATGTCGTGTGCCAGGAACTGATGCTTCCTTGTCGTGGTCAGTCGCGCCAGTCCACGACCCCGGATATCTTGCCGATTATCGTGCGCCAGCCGAGCGTTGCCTGTTGTGCCCCGATTTTGCGGAGGCGCCGGCGCGCGAATAACCCACCGAGTCCACCTGAGACAGTCGCGCGCAACGCCTCGTCCAGGTCGTCGAGCGGCGAACCGGGCGCGAGTGCGCTCAGGATCGGCTCGAACCGCAGCGCGTACCCGAGGTCCCGGGCTATCTCGCCGGCCCCGATGATGAGGTCGGCGTCCCACGCGTCGTGGCCACCCCGCAGGTTCTCCACGACGAGGTCGAGCTCGTAGACGTCCTCCGCGAGCGGCGTCACATCGGTGGCCTGGACCCGCTCGACGAGGTCGCCCCAGCTGTCGAGCTGAGCCAGGTCGTTTGCGGCGCCGGAGCGGACGAACTCGACGAGGGACTCCGGGCTGCGGAACAGGTAGAGCCGGCCGCCGTCGCCGAGGAAGACCGGTACCTCCTCCTGCTCCGTGTCGTCGAGGTCGTCGGGCTCTTCGTCGTCCTGTTCGTCGTCGGGCTCGGCATCCGCGTCGGGATCATCGGCCCGGTCCGCGGCATCGAGGTCAGCCGGGCGCTTGCGACGCCGGCCGTCCCGCTCGGCGCGCGCGACGATCTCCTCGTCATCCGCGTCGTCCGGCTCCAGCTCGTCGAATACGACGGTGTCCTCGCCCTCGTACGGCTGGCCGGCGGGGCGGAGGAACGGATCCGGGTCCTCCTCGCGGTCCACCAGCGGACCGGTGACCTCGGCCGGCGGCCGGTACGCGCGCAGCGTGTACCCGGTGCCGGTCGGCAGGGCGATCTCTATCGGGTCGATGCGCAGCTCGGCCCAGAGCGCTTCGGTCGCCGGATCCCGCTCGCCCGCGGCCCCCTCCTCGTCGTCCGCCTCCTGGTCCATGAGGTCCTCGTCCTCGGCTACGTCATCGTCGATGAGGTCGAGATCGGCGTCGGGGTCGTCGGCGTTGCGCCGGTCAGGCGACTGGCGGGCCACGGGCTTCCTCCGTACGGGCGACCGGCCGGCGGCCCACCGGCCGGGTGGGTGCCGACCCGGGTGTCGGATCGGTGACTTGCGGGACTCACCCTAGTCCGCCGATCGACGGCGCGGCGCCCGTACCCCGCGTTCGGTCGTACCGTGGGGCGGCTACCCGCCCTTCGGGTGCCAGACGGTCTTGGTCTCGACGAAGGCGGCCATCCGGGCCGTGCCGGGATCGGCGGTCCAGGCCGGCCCGGCCGCCGGCCGGACGACCCGCTTCAGGTTTCCGGCGGCCGCCTGCTCCAGCGACGTGGCGAGCTCGGGGTCCGCCACGCCGGTCAGGTCGAGCGCATTGACGTCCTGATGGGACGCGAGCCACGGGGCGGTCTCGGCCGGCCGGCCGGTCAGGATGTTCACGACGCCGCCCGGCAGGTCCGAGGTGGCGAGGACCTCGGCGAGCGACACCGCCGGCAGCGGGCGCGGTTCGGAGGCGAGGATCACGACCGTGTTCCCGGTGACGATCGCCGGCGCCACCACGCTGACGAGGCCGAGCAGCGCCGGCTCGGCCGGCGCCACGATGCCGACGACGCCGGTCGGCTCCGGGCTGGACAGGTTGAAGTACGGGCCGGCGACCGGGTTTGCGCCGCCGTGGACCTGGGCGAACTTGTCGGCCCAGCCGGCATACCAGACCCACCGGTCGATGGCATCGTGCACAGTGGATGGATCCTCGCCGAACGCGGTCACCTCGGCGGCGAACTGCTCCCGCCGCCCCTCCAGCAGCTCGGCGACCCGGTAGAGGACCTGCCCGCGGTTGTACGCGGTGGCGCCGGCCCACTTCGGTACGGCCGCCCGGGCCGCCACGACCGCGTCGCGGACGTCCTTGCGGGAGGCGAGGGCGGCGTTGGCCAGGAACCCGCCCGCGGCCGACGTGACCTGGTACGTCCGGCCGGACTCGCTGCGCGGGAACGCGCCACCGATGAACAGCTTGTACGTCTTGCGTACGTCGACCCGGTCAGTAGGCAAGATAGGCCTCCAGGCCGTGGCGGCCGCCCTCGCGGCCGTAACCGGACTCCTTGTACCCGCCGAACGGCGAGGACGGGTCGAACTTGTTGAACGTGTTCGCCCACACGACGCCCGCCCGCAGCCGGTCGGCCATGGCGAGGATCCGGGAGCCCTTCTCGGTCCAGACCCCCGCGGACAGGCCGTACGGCGTGTTGTTCGCCTTCTCCACGGCCTCGGCGGGCGTACGGAAGGTGAGCACCGACAGCACCGGCCCGAAGATCTCCTCGCGGGCGATGCGGTGGGCCTGGGTCACGCCGGTGAAGATGGTCGGCGCGAACCAGAAGCCCCGGTCGGGCAGCTCGCACGGCGCCGACCAGCGCTCCGCGCCCTCCGACGACCCGATCTCGGACAGCCGGCGGATCCGGTCCAGCTGCTCGGCCGAGTTGATCGCGCCGATGTCGGTGTTCTTGTCCAGCGGGTCGCCGACCCGCAGCTGGGTCATCCGCCGTTTCAGCGACTCCAGTACCTGGTCGGCGACCGACTCCTGGACCAGCAGCCGGGAGCCCGCGCAGCAGACGTGGCCCTGGTTGAAGAAGATGCCGTTGACGATGCCCTCCACCGCCTGGTCGATCGGGGCGTCCTCGAAGACGATGTTGGCGGCCTTGCCGCCCAGCTCGAGCGTGACCCGCTTGCGGGTACCGGCGACCGCCTTCGCGATCAACCGGCCGACCTCGGTCGACCCGGTGAACGCCACCTTGTCGATCGCCGGATGGTTCACCAGCGCCGCGCCGGTCTCGCCCGCGCCGGTCACGATGTTGACCACGCCCGGCGGCAGGTCGGCCTGCTGGCAGATCTCGGCGAACACCAGCGCGGTCAAGGGGGTGGTCTCGGCCGGCTTGAGGACGACCGTGTTGCCGCAGGCGAGGGCGGGTGCGATCTTCCAGGCGAGCATCAGCAACGGGAAGTTCCACGGGATCACCTGGCCGGCCACGCCGATCGGCTGCGGCGCCGGACCGAAGCCGGCGTGGGCCAGCTTGTCGGCCCAGCCGGCGTAGTAGAAGAAGTGCGCGGCGACCAGTGGTACGTCGACGTCCCGCGACTCGCGGATCGGCTTGCCGTTGTCCAGCGACTCCAGCACGGCGAGCTCCCGGGCCCGCTCCTGCACGATCCGCGCGATGCGGTACAGGTACTTCGCGCGGTCGCGGCCGGACATCGTGCCCCACACCGACGCGTACGCCGAACGGGCCGCCTGGACTGCGCGGTCCACATCGGACGGACCGGCGGTGGCGACCTCGGCAAGCACCTCCTCGGTGGCCGGTGAGATCGTCTTGAACGCGGTGCCGTCGACCGGGTCGACGAACTCCCCGCTGACGAACAGGCCGTACGACGGCTTGATGTCCACAATGGAGCGTGACTCGGGAGCGGGGGCGTAGTCGAAGCCAGGCATCACTTAGTCCACCGTGAAGTAGTCGGGACCGGCGTAGTACCCGGTCGTCAGCTTGGTGCGCTGCATCAGCAGGTCGTTGAGCAGAGTGGAGGCGCCGAACCGGAACCAGTGCGGGTCGAGCCAGTCCTCGCCCGCGGTCTCGTTCACCAGGACCAGGTACCGTACGGCGTCCTTGGTCGTCCGGATGCCGCCCGCCGGCTTCACCCCGACCTGCCGGCCGGTCGTGTCCCGGAAGTCGCGGACCGCCTCCAGCATGACCAGCGTCACCGGCATCGTCGCGGCCGGCTGGACCTTGCCGGTCGAGGTCTTGATGAAGTCGGCGCCGGCCAGCATGGCCAGCCACGAGGCGCGGCGGACGTTGTCGTACGTCGCCAGCTCCCCGGTCTCCAGGATCACCTTGAGGTGCGCCGCACCGCAGGCGGCGCGTACCGCCCGGATCTCCTCGTACACCTGGAGGTAGTGACCGGACAGGAACGCACCCCGGTTGATCACCATGTCGATCTCGTCGGCGCCGGCCGCGACGGCGGCCCGGGTGTCGGCGATCTTGACGTCGAGCGTGGCCTGGCCGGACGGGAACGCGGTCGCGACGCTGGCCACGTGGACGCCGCTGCCGTGCAGGGCGCTCACCGCGGTCGGCACCATCGCGGGGTACACGCACACCGCGGCCACCGCCGGACACGACGGGTCAGCGGGATCGGGACGCTGTGCCTTCGCGCACAGTGCCCGGACCTTGCCCGCGGTGTCCGCGCCCTCCAGCGTCGTGAGATCGACCATCCGGATCGCCAGGTCGATCGCGTACGCCTTCGCGGTGGTCTTGATCGACCGGGTGGCCAGCATGGCGGCCCGCTGCTCGGCACCGACCTGGTCCACGCCCGGCAACCCGTGCAGGAACGCGCGCAGGGCGGTCGCCGACCGGGCCACCTCGGACAGGTCCGCAATGACACTCGCCGTCATGGCAGTGAAGTCTACGCGCGCGGCCACCTGGGTGATCTTGTCGTGATCTTGGGCCGCTACCGCGGGCAACCGCTGCGTCGCGGGCAGAAGCGGCGGCACTCGTGCGATAGGTTCGGGGGCCGTGGACGTACTCGTGGTGGACCACCCCCTCGCCCAGTCGCGGCTGACCGCGATGCGCGACTCCCGCACCGACTCGGCCAGCTTCCGCGCCGCGCTGCACGAACTGACGACCATGCTGGTGTACGAGGCGACCAGGCGCTTCCCGGTGGAGACCTACCCGTTGGCCACGCCGGTCGCAACGGCGACGGGGACCAGGCTGGCGGACCCGCCCCTCCTCGTGCCCGTGCTGCGCGCCGGCCTGGGCATGGCCGACGCGGCGCTGGGCCTGTTGCCCGAGTCGTCGATGGGTTTCGTGGGGCTGGCCCGCGACGAGGAGACGTTCGAGCCGCGGCGGTACATGGAGTCGCTGCCGCAGGACCTGACCGGCCGGCCGGTGCTCGTGCTCGAGCCGATGCTGGCCACCGGGGGCTCGCTGGAGCACTGCTGTGGCTTGCTGGCCAGCCGTGGTGGGCGTGACATCACGGTGCTGTCCGTGCTCGCCGCGCCCGAGGGGATCGCCCGGCTGGACCGCTCGGGGTTGCCGCTGCGCCTGGTGACCGCCGCCGTCGACGAGGGCCTCAACGACCAGATGTTCATCGTTCCAGGGCTGGGCGACGCGGGGGACCGCCAGTTCGGCGGCATGCCACGATTCTGAGATGTCGCCGGCCTGGGAACGGTTCCTCGACGAGTTCTTCCGTCGCCCGGGGGAGAGGCCGGACCTGCGGGTCCTGGACGCGCTCGACCCGTACGAGCGGGAGCACGCGATCGACCTCCTCATCGAGGCGGCCACGCGCGGCGACGCCGGGGCGATCGACGGGCTCGCCCAACTCCGTGCCGAGCGGGCGATCGGCCCGCTGCAGTCGCTGATGCGCGGCCGGGACGCGGCCCTTCGGGTGTCCGCGGCCGCGGCGCTGTGGTGGCTCTTCCAGGATCCCGACGCCCTTGCGACGCTCAGTCATGAGCTCAGCACCAGACCGCTGCTGCGCTCGGCACCGCACCGGGTGCACGCGGCGGCCGTACTGAGCCGGATCGACAACGACACCGCCCGCCGGGCGCTGGCCCGGGCGATCCACGACGCCGAGTACCAGGTGCGGTACCACGCGTACGAGGGCCTCGCCGGGGTGATCGGCCGGACCCGGGAGAACTGGAACTACGTCAACAAGCCGGAGATCCACCATCACGTGCGGGCGCGCATCGACGCGAAGCTCCGCCGCGCCGGTCTGGCCTGAGCCCGCCCGGCCCGACCCGAGCGCGGTGGTGGAGCCACGTCCGGCGGGTGCGCTGCCGGGGACACCGCACCCGTCCGGCCGGTGGCGTAGCGTCCGCAGCATGACGTCTGTTGCGCTCGCGGAGGAGCTCCTGCTGCTCGCGTACGACGACGAGACTGGCCGGTCCTCGGTCTCGCACATCGGGCTCGATCTCGGCATGGCGGCAGCCGTCCTGGTCGACCTCGTCCTGCGCGGCCGGGTGGAGGTCGACGAGCAGTTGCTGGTCGCCACCGACCCGGCGCCGACCGGCGATGCAGTGGCCGACGACGTGCTCGCCCGGATCGCGGCCGAGCCGCCCCGCACGGTCGCGTCCTGGCTGCAGCGCCTGCGGCACGGCCTGCGGCAACGGGTGCTCGCCGAGCTGTGCGCGCGCGGCGTCATCCGGCACCAGGACGAGACCGCCCTTGAGCACATCCACCTGCACCGGTACCCGACCGTGGATCCGTCGGTCGAGCGGGACACCCGCGCCCGGCTCGCCGGCGCGCTGGTCGGCCCGACCGTGCCGGACGAGCGCACCGCGGCCCTCGCCACGCTGGTTGCCGCCGTACGGATGGAGCCGACGCTCGGGCTCGCCGGGGACGACATCGTCCAGGCACACCGGCGGTTGGAGGAGATCGCCGGTGGCGCCGGGTTCGCGGCCGGTACGGTTCTGGAGGAGTCGACCGTACGGCCATCCGTCGCGTTCGTGATCTCCGAGCTGTACCGGGCCGTGTCCGCCGCTCTCGGCGCGCCGCGTGGCGCCACGCCGTCGATCACCGAGTAGCTACCAGATCCCGAGCGCCGCCGCGGTCTCCGTGCGCAGGGCGCGTACCGAGGCGGCCGCCCGCTCCCGAGCGCCCGCCACGTCCCCGTCACCGACCGGCTCGACGACCTCGAGGTACGCCTTGAGCTTCGGCTCGGTGCCCGACGGCCGCGCGACCACCCGGGCGCTCGCGGTCCGCAGCACGAGCACGTCCGCCTCGGGCAGCAGGTCCTGGGTCGTGGTCACCGGCTCGTCGAGCAGGGTCGCCGGCGGCCGCCGCCGGATGCGGGTCATCGCCGCGCCGATCTCGGCGAGATCGTCGACCCGGACCGAGAGCTGGTCGGTGAGGTAGACGCCGAACTCGGCGGCCAGCTCGTCGAGCCGGTCCGCAAGCGTCCGGAACTCGGCCTTCAGCCCCGCCGCGAGCTCGCAGACGAGCAGCGCGGCGGTGATCCCGTCCTTGTCGCGGACATGGTCCGGCGCGACGCAGTAGCCAAGCGCCTCCTCGTACCCGTAGACCAGGTCAGCGGCTGCCCGGACGATCCACTTGAACCCGGTCAGCGTCTCCCCGTACGGCCGGCCGCGCCGCTTGCACAGCGCCCGCAGCAGCGCCGACGAGACGATCGTCGTGGCGTACGTACCGCGCACGCCACGCCGCATCAGATGATCGGCGAGCAGCACGCCCACCTCGTCCCCGCGCAGTGCCCGCCAGCCCCGCGGCGTCGGGATCGCCACCGCGCACCGGTCGGCGTCCGGGTCGTTCGCGATCGCGATGTCCGCGCCGATGGCGGTGCCGAGCGCGAACAGCCGGTCCATCGCGCCCGGCTCCTCGGGGTTGGGGAACGGTACGGTCGGGAACGCGGGATCCGGCTCGGCCTGCTCGGTCACCACGGTCGGCGCGGCGAACCCGGCCCGCCGTACGGCCGCGGTCAGCACCTCGGCGCCGACCCCGTGCAGCGGCGTGTAGGCGAGGGTGAGCTCCTTCGGCTCGTCCCGGTCCACCACCCGGGCGGCACTGTCCACATAGGATTCCACCAGCTCCGCGCCGACGACCTCACCCGGGCCGCCGAGCGGTACGGCGGGCAGCCGCACCGCGCGGATCGCCGCCTCGATCTGGGCGTCCACCGGCGGCACGATCTGGGCGCCGGCACCCTTCGCCCCGCCCAGCGCCGCGCCGAGGTAGACCTTGTACCCGTTGTCCTGCGCCGGGTTGTGGCTGGCCGTCACCATCACGCCGGCCACCGCGTCGAGAGCGCGTACCGCGTACGCCAGCACCGGCGTCGGCAGCGGCCCGGGCAGCAGCAGTGCTCGCCGGCCGGCCCCGGTGGCGACCCGTACGGTCTCGACCGCGAAGTCGGACGAGCCGTGCCGGGCGTCGTAGCCCACGACGAGCGGGCCCTGTGCGGCCCGGGCGGCGAGCCAGTCGACGAGGCCGGCGGCCGCGGCGCGTACGACCGCCCGGTTCATCCCGTTCGGCCCGGCCCGGACCGGCCCGCGCAGGCCCGCGGTGCCGAAGGTCAGCGGCCCGGCGAACCGGTCGGCGAGATCGGCGACGGCCGCCGGGTCCGGGAGCCTCGCCAGCACCGCGCGGAGCTCGTCCCGGGTCACCGGGTCGGGGTCGTCGGCCAGCCAGGCTTCGGCAGTCGTGCGCAGGTCGTCGATGGTCGCCGTCATGCCTGTGTTGATAGCACGCGGGAATGCCCGGTAGGTCCGCCTCGGCGGTTCACCCGGTCAGTTTCAAGGACCGGGCCATCTCGGTAAGGATGACCTTGCTCTCGGCGAACCGGTCCTCGGGGACCGACAGGGTGATCGCGTACGTCTTGCCGTCGAGGACGACCGCCTGCCAGATCCCGTGCCGGACCGGCGTGTTCGGCGGCGTGCAGCGGTACTCCAGTTGGGCGCCGGCGAGCCCGCCGAGCGTGACGTCGGTCAGATCGATCTTCTCATACGCCGGGCAGCCGTTGGACGGGTTCGCGAACCGGCGGTCGGCGGCTTCCAGCACGGCCCGCCCGGTCGCCACCGAGGCCTTCTCGATGTTGATCCGCACCCACCGGCCCGCGTCACCCGGGTCGATGAAGTCCATGTACGAGCCGCTCTTCGGCGGCTGCTTGCGCCACCCGGCCGGCACGTTGACGGTCACCACGCCCTGCACGTACTGCTGCACCTCGATCAGCGGGCCGGTCGAGCCGGCCGGCGAGGCGGACACCGGGGGCTGGGCGACCGACCGGTGCGGCGTGAACCAGTCGCCCGCCGTGGCCGCGATGCCGAGCACGAGCAGCGCGGCGAGCCCGCCGACGGCGACCCGCAGGCCGACCGGCCAGCGCCGCATCCGCTGCACCAAGCCCGCGCGGCTACGCCGGTG
>JAEHDK010000598.1 GCA_016880465.1 Micromonosporaceae bacterium | reverse complement strand
CCACGCGCCATGCGTGAACTTCGTCACCAACACCAAAACGAGCACGAAAACGGTCATCACGGCGCCAAAGCCGTTGATGACGCGCGAACGCAGCATGTGCCAGCGCCGCGCGGGGTCGCGCTCGGTGCGCAACAGGCGATTCCAGTGCCGCAACATGCCGATCTGGGAGAGCGTAAACGAGACGAACACGCCCACGATGTAGAGCTGGATGAGCCGGGTCGTCTCCGCCTTGAACGCGATGATGAGCACGATCGCCGCGACGGCCAGAAAGACGATGCCGTTGGAGAAGGCGAGCCGGTCGCCGCGGGTGTGGAGTTGGCGGGGTAGGTAGCGGTCCTGGGCCAGGATCGAGCCGAGCATGGGGAAGCCGTTGAACGCGGTGTTCGCCGCGAGGATGAGAATGGCGGCGGTGGTGGCCTGGATGTAGAAGAACATGACCGTGTCGGTGCCACCGAACACCGCGGCGGCGATCTGGGCGATGACGGTGCGTTGCGGGTCGGTGGCGCAGTCGCCGGGGAAGCCGGCCAGGTCGCAGGTCCGCTCGGCGACGTGCACGTCGGCGATGAGGGCAAGGGCGGTGATGCCGGAGAACATCGCGATGGCCGTGAGGCCCATGGCGGCCATGGTGCGCGCGGCGTTCTCGCTCTTGGGCGGCTTGAATGCGGGTACGCCGTTGGAGATGGCTTCTACCCAGGTCAGGGCGGTGCAGCCGGACGAGAACGCGCGCAGGGCCAGCAGGGTCAACCCGAGGCCGGCCAGGCCGACCTGTTCGGCGTGCACGCCCCAGCCGGCGCTTTCGGCCACCGGCCGGTCGCCGAACGCCGTCCGCCCAAGTCCCACGATGATCATGAACCCAACACCGGCGATGAACAGGTACGTGGGTACCGCGAACGCCTTGCCGGACTCGCGTACCCCCCGCAGGTTCATCGCGGCGAGCAGCGCGACGAACCCGAGGTTGATCGGGATCCGCCACGGGTTCAGCTCGGGCACCGCGGAGATGGTGTTGTCGACGCCGGCCGCGACGGATACCGCCACCGTCATGATGTAGTCGACGAGCAGGGCAGCCGCCACGACCAGGCCGGCCGAGGCGCCCAGGTTGCGGGAGACGACCTCGTAGGAGCCGCCGCCGGACGGGTAGGCCCGCACGACCTGCCGGTAGGACAGGACCACGACGGCGAGCAGCACCACCACCGCCACGGCGACCCACGGCGTCAGATACAGGTACGCCAGGCCGCCGAGGGTCAGGACGAGCAGAATCTCCTGGGTGGCGTAGGCGACCGAGGATAGCGGGTCGCTGGCGAAGACGGGCAACGCGAGCCGTTTGGGCAACAGCGTCTCGCCCAGTCGATCGCTGCGGAACGGCCGGCCCACCACGATGCGCTTGAACAGGGAGGTCGGGGAGGGCACGGCGTCAGCGTAGGTCGGAGATCGTCCCACTTCGCCGATCTTGACGTTTTCTTGATGCCGTCGCCGGGTTACCGGTGCCCCGCGCGTACGGGGTGCCGGCTGCGGGTGGGACGGTGCTGGGCGGCGCGGCGGTCGCGCAGGACACGCTAGTCGAACCGGTCGCCGAGGAAGTTCAAAGCCGCACCCGCTCCTTCCGTGATGGCGTCCAGGGTCCAGTTGAACACGCGGTGTTCGAAGCCCCCATGCACGCCTTCGGCACCGTAGCGTTTGACCACGGCGCTCATTACGCCGGTGATGCCGAAGGTCATGAGGTTGACGGCGCTGCTCGCGATGCCGAAGGCGCATGGCCCGCTCGGGCCGCCGTCGGCGCATTCGATCCCCGTCTGGATGACACCCGTGACCATCGACACATTGGCGAGCCCACCGGCCGCGATTCCGGCTGCCGGGGCTACCTCCAGATTCGTGAGCGCGACCGCGCCAGCCGCGACCGACGCGACTCCGGTCGCGGTACTGATGTTGCCCATCAGCTCCTTCCAGTTGACCGGTCGCTGCGGCACAGGTCGGCACGCCATGGCAACGGGGGCGCCGCATTGCGGTAACCAGAGACCGGGCTTGCGCTCGTGCGGCTGCTCGATCGCCTGCCGGCACCACCGCCGCTGGCAGGACTGTTCCCGTTCCACCCGCTCCGCCTCGGCCGCCTCCCAGCGCAGCGCGGGGTTGCGCTTCCACGCGGTCAGCTGGTGGTGGCGCTTGCGCCGGATCTGCGCCCGTTCCTCGTCGGCCTCCCAGCGCAGCGCACGGTTGTTCCGCCAGCTCGATCGATGGGTCACCGTCGCCGGCGACTGGCTGGCCTTCGAGTTGCTGGCCTTCTGCTCCTCTTCGTATCGGTGCTCCCAGTTTCCAGTCGACTGCCCGTCCGCCAGCGGCACGAGCCCGCTCGGGTCGCTGAATGTCACCGGGCTGTTGTTCGCGTACGCGTAGCCGTGCATCTGCTGCGGATCCTGATAGTCGATGAGCGGGTCGACCGAGGTGAACCGGCCGGTGCCGGGTTCGTACTCCCGGGTGCCGAGGTGTGTCAGGCCGGTGGACGCGTCGGCGGTGCCGCCGACGAAACCCTTGTCCCCGATCCAGGATCCTGGCGCGGCACCGCGCGGCTCGCCGTACGGGGTGGAGTACCGCCGGGTGACCGACGATCCATTGTGGGCGATGGCGAGCTGTGCGGTGCCGTGGTGGTCACCGAACAGCCAGTTGTGCGTGACCTGGTTGTTCCGTACGGCGATGGTGGCGCCGCCGAACGAGTAGTAGCGCGTGCCGGTGACCGTGCCGGTGGCCAGATCGCGGCGCAGCTCCGCGGAGTCGAGGTAGACGGTCACCGCGTCCGGTGCCCGCCGGATCAGCCGCTCGCCGTCGGCGTCGTAGCCGAAGGTGGTCTCGGTCGCCCCGGCGGCGACCCGGGAGAGCCGCCCCGGCGTGTCCCAGTCCAGGGTCTGGGCTACTCCCGCGACGGCCCGGGAGGTGAGGTTGCCGGTGCTGTCGTATCCGTAGCTGTCGGTGCTGGGGCCGCCGGCGCCGGTAACGGCCACGCCCAGCAGGGCGTGCGGGTGTGCCGTACCGGCCGCGGGATACGCGTACGTGCGCGTGGTGTCACCGGCTGGGGCGTGGCGCACCTCGGTGCGCCGGTTGCCGACCGCGTCGAGGGCATACGTGTGCCAGTACGGCGCCGGCCCGCCGAGCCCGCTGACCGACGGCGCGGTGGCGCACCCGGCGCCGGCCGGTGTCCATGCCTCGACCATCCGGCGCAGGTAGTCGTACCGGAAGCATTGGGCGTCGGTGGCCGCGCTGGTGGCCGGTGGCGCGTCCACGATCGACAGGACGTTGCCCGCCTGGTCGTAGCCGTACGCCAGGTCGGACTCGCGCAGCTTCGTCGGGTCGGTGCCGACCAGCAGTTCGCGGTCGACAAACGAGCGGCTGAGGCGGTTGGTGCTCTCCTCGTACTCGTACGCGAGGAGCATGCCGAGCCCGATGCCCAGCGGCGAGCCGTAGCGGTAGCGCAGCGGCATGCCCAGCTTGTGGTATGCCGTGTCGCTGACGTACCACCGCCCGTAGGACGATTGGAGAGTGGTCGGCATGCCCAGCTCGTTGTAGCCGTAGAAGAGCGTCTCGGCGGTCAGGTTGCCGACCGCTGGCAGCCGCATGGTGTTGAGGGTGCCGTCCAGGCTGTACGTCATGGTCGTGGTGTACGTGCCGGCAAGCCCCGCCTCCGCGGCCGGGATGGTGACCGAGGTCCCCAATGGACGGTAGCCGTCGTCGTACCCGGTGACCGCCGAGATGTAGTCAGCCGTACCGACGTGCCGGGTGGCGGAGGTGAGCTGGCCCTTGGCGAGGGTGTCATAGGTCCACGTGGCCAGCCGCCGGCCCGCGGTCGACCCGTCGTACTCGCCGGTCTTGCGTCCCAGGGCATCGTAGGTGGTGGCCACCCTGCTCCCGCGGGCGTCCGTCGTGGCGGCCAGCCGGTCGAGGTCGTCGTACTCCATCGTGGACATACCACGATCCGGGTCGATGCTGCTCGTCCTGCGCCCCCGCAGGTCGTATCCGTATCGCCATTCGTTGCCGGCGGGATCGGTGACGGTCGCCAGCTGCCCGTCCGGCCGGTAGGTGTAGTGCGTGGCGTCGAACGTGCCCGTGGGGGCGCCGCCAAGGTACTGGCGCAGCTCGGTGGTGCGCCCCCGCGCGTCGGTGAGGCTGGTCGTGGCCGTGGCCCCGACCGGTGGGTCGACACTGGTCCGGTCGCCGCCGTACGTCGTGGTGGTGCGCCACTTCTCGGCTCCGAGCGATACGAGGATCGTTGCGGTCACCCGGTTGGCTCCGTCGAAGGCGGTGACGGTCCGCTGCGGCACCTGCCAGTCCGCGACGGCCAGCACGCTGGTCGACGGCGCCTGGTCGTTGTAGTACGCCGCGTTGGCCGCCGAGGCCAGCCCCCGGCTGTCGTAGAAGGTGTCCGTGACGACGCGCCCGCCGCCCGGTGCCGGTGCCTGCGTCTGGCGGGGCCGCAGGAGCGAGTCGTAGAGGGCGTACGAGACGGTGTAGCTGCCGTCCTTGCGCAGCACCTTCGAGGTCACCACCACCGGGCCGTCGGTGCGGACCAGATACGCGAAGGACAGGTTCGGGCTCTGCGTGGCTTTCGCCCGGCCGGGCAGCCAGACCGAGACCAGGCGGCCCAGGGAGTCGTACGCCTGGTCGGTCCGCTTGCCGTTCGGATCCACTGTGGCCAGCGTCGAACCCCACGCCGGCTCGAGGTCGGCGGTCGTGGCGTGCCCGAGCGGGTTCGTGGTCACCGTCCTGGTCACCGGCCCACCGGTGGCCGGCGTGTAGGCGGTCGTGGTCCGCGCGCCAGTCGCGTCGAACGCCTCGGTGACCCGCCCGTGCAGGTCGTACTTCGCCCGGGACGCGGTGACGTAGACCGGGCCGGTGGTCCATGCCGCCAGTTCCTCGACCCTGGTGGCATCGCCACGCACCGCCGGAGTCCCGTAGACCGTCGCGTCGTCGTGATAGGTGCGCACGTCCGATACGACATCGTCCGGGCGCGCCATGCTCGCGCCGCATGCGACGGAGACCGTCTCCGCTCGGCTCTGCGGTGCCAGCAGCCAGACCGAGGTGTTACGGGCGTAGCTGTAGGCGGTGCACCGGTCGTCGGCCGCGGTCGTCACGTCGGCGAGATCCGAAACCTGTGTCGGGATGCCGAACGTATCGAACGACGTACGGACCTCGGTGCGCCGGTACCCCCCGGTGGCGAGCGCGGTCCGGCCGCGGACCTTCTCCGTTTCCAGCAGGTACGCCTTGTTGCCGCCGTTCGCGGCGGTCTGCCGCAGCCACGGGTCGTTGATCGTACCGGCGACCTCGGCCCCGGCTGGTCCATTGTAGACTATCGACTCGCGCTCGAAGCCGCGCAGTCGCGGGTGGTCGGCCACGTCGACACCCTCGGAGTCGCGCACGGTGACGTTGCGCACGCCGCCGCCGGGCAGGTGGTCCCCGTCCATGCCGCGGAAGAACCGGTGCAGCTCAAGCGTGCGCTGGCCGGTGACCTCTCCCTCGACCACCCGCACCTTCTCGAAGCCCCGCCACTGCGACCAGGTGCGCCGGTTCACCGGCACCAGCTCGTTGTCGTCGTACGCCCACGCGCCGCCGTCGACGTACTCGTAGCTGGTGAGTTCCTGGAGGCCGCCGCCGGTATTGTCCTTCGCGACGATCTGGTCCACGACGTACTTGTGGAACCAGTCGAGGACCGGGTCGATCGCACCCTCGGGCATCCAGTACTGCGGATAGCAGAGCCGGGTGTTGCTTTCCGGAGCCGGGGTCGTCGACCGCTGGCAGCTCGGCTGCGAGTAGTTGATTACCAGCGACCCGCCGGACTCGGTCCGGATCAGGCCGACCCGCCATTTCGTCATCGGGTCGATGCCCTCGTCCGCGTCGACCCGGTTCGGCCGCTGCACGCCGTCGAAGTTGACCGCCGGCAGGCTGACTGTCCCGCCCACCTTGCCGGTGTGCGTGATCTCCTCCAGCCAGAGCCCCCGCCCGCTGCCGTCGGTTGCCGGCGGGAACGTGTGGGTCAGCGTCCACGCGTCCACGTCACGGTACGCCGTACCGCCCCAGACCTGGGTGGTCACCGACGTGAGCCGCTTGCGCGACCAGAAGGTCGGCGAGTGTTTGCCCGCACAGCTTGCGCCGGCGTCGCAGTTCTGGTCGTACGGCACGTCCGGCCAGTTCGCGGCCGTCGAGGCAGTCAGCGTCCCGCAGTTGGTGAGGCAGCGCTCGCTGACGCCGAAGACCACCCGGGCCGGCGGGGTCGTGACCAGCTCCGCGCCGCTGCGGTAGCCGTACTCGATCCGGGACAGCCAGCCGCCGCGCACGTACGATACGCCGGTGGCCAACCGGTTGGCGCCGTACCGGTTGGTCTCCCGCTGGTAGAAGTAGGCCATCGAGTTGCCGTGCGCGTCCACGACGCGGTCCAGGTGCCAGCGCCATGCCTGGGTGCAGGACGAGCCGGCGAACGTGGCGGCGTGGCACGGTTCGCCGGCGTCGTCGCCGTACACCGGGACGGTCCACGCCGAGTTCGTGTCCTGGCCGCTGCTGCTCCAGTTGGGCAGCCGGTTGCGCCCGAAGTGGTATTGCGTCCCGTCCGGCGTGGTGACCCGCCACCACTCGCCGTTGTCGTCGCCGTTGGTGGCGCCGGTGAGGTACTCGATGCGCTCGTTGCCGTCCTCCTCCGGACGCCAGGCTCCGGTCGCCGAGTCCTTCACCAGCTTGGTGGAGCGCCCGCCGAGGACGAGTGTGGCGTTCTCGGTCCCCCAGCAGAGATCGCCGGTCTTCGGCGTGACGTCGTCGGCGCACGACTTGTACTGCCGCTCGACGTACCCCGGCGAGAGGTCGAACCCCTCGCCGATCCAGGACGGCTGGTTGTTGGCGACGACCGTGCGCCCGTCGATGCTGCCCGACGAGTATTGCAGGGCCAGCTCGGGCTCCAGCCCGCCGGCCGTTGGCGGCACCCGGAACGGGTACGACCAGCCGAAGTCGCCCGCCTGCGTGGACACCCGCCAGTTGGCGGCGGCGGTGAGCGGGGTGGCGGCGTAGCTCCCCGAACTGCCGGCGGCGGCCGCGGTGACCGCGTAGACGGCCGGTACGACCTCGCCGCTGACGGTCGTGGCGGGCACGTCGTTGCGCGACGACACGAGCTGCTGCTGGCGGCAGTCGGCGAGGTAGGGTGTGCTCAGCGCGCAGTCGGGAAGGCGCACCAGGCGCAGCCGCGCTGACCATCCGCCGCCGAACGCGTGCCGGAAGCCGGCATAGTCCACCCCGATCGCGGCCGGTCCGCCGTCGACCCGCAACAGGACGCCGTCGACGCCCGCCGCACGGGCTGCGTTCTGGTCGAGGACCTGAAGCCGTACCCGGTCGGTTCCGGCTTCGCTGGCGCGTTGCAGCACGGCCACGCCAGCGCGCACCGGCCCACCCGCGGTCGGGTCCAGTTCGGCTGTCGCCGGATCCGGCCACCGCACCGCAGCAGGCGGGTCGAGCGCACCGGCAGCGGCCGGATCGGGCGCCACCGCCTGGACCGCAACCCCGCCGCCGGGCACCGAGCGGGCTCGTTGCAGGTCGTCCGGCGCCGCGACTCGGTGGCGAACCCCGGTCACCACGGTGAGCACCCCCGCCACGACCACCACGGCCATCGCCATCGCCACGCCGTGGCGCCACCACCGGGCACCGGTGAACCGAGCAGCCATCGCCGCCTCCGTACTCGCTCGTGGGATCGGGTCGACCTACCAGAACCAGAAGAGTTCCGCCCAGCTGTCCTTGCACGGCCACACGTGTACCTTGGCGCCGTTCGTCCAACTTGGACCTTCGATCGCCAGGCAACGCAGGTCGTGCTTGTTGACCAGCGCCCAGTAGTCGCGGCCGTACGCGTCGGTGCCGCGGTAGTCGTGCCACCAGCGCTGGTTGTCGCCGTAGTGGCAGGTGTACTGGTAGACGTCGGTGCCGTCGACCGCGCCGAGCGGCTTGTCCAGACACTTGCCGCTGTTGACGTTGACCAGCACCCAGGTGCCGTCGCTCTGGCACGCCAGCCGCCACCGCTGGTTGGTGTTGGGCGGGCTGCCGGTGTTCGGCTGCCAGATCTGGGCGGGTGCCTTCTGATCCAGACTCCATGCGCCGATCTCGACGTATTTGGTGCCCGCGGCCGGGCTCGACCCCGGAGTGACCACGTAGTGCTCGCCGGTCGTCGCCGAGCAGCCGCTGTACAGCGGGGTGGCACCCAACTCCTGCAGTGTCCCGCCAGGGACGGTGGCCACCCGGGCGGTGCCTGGGCACGCCGTGCCGTCGGTCGGGTAGCTTTCCGCTGTGCTGGCCCGCACCGCACCGTTGTTGCCGGTCGGCAGCTTCCAGATCGCCTTGGCCTGCGGTGAGCCGGCGCAGCTTGCCAGGTCCGGGCCGAAGTACTCGGTGGACGCTGCCTTGGACTCCAGCCGCTGGTTGTGCGGCACGTGCAACTGGCCGATGAAGGTCTCGGCGCCGGTGGTCGTGTCGATCACCCACGCGCCCCACCATTCGCCACCGGCGTCGGTGCTGAGCGTCCACACCCGCAGCGTGTACGTGCGCCCGGTAAGCCAGCCGAGCGCGACCCGGCAGGTGTACCCGACACCGTTCTCCTCGGTCGGGACGCAGTCGGTGCCCAACCCGCCGTCCGCACCGCGTACGGACCACACCGCCCACTTCGCGGTGCCGTCGACCTCGAGGGCGACATAGCCGGCGTCGGCCCGGTCGACGAACCCGACCTCGTGCGCCCAGCGCAGTTGTGACCCGGCGGTGTACCCGTAGATGGTCAGCTTCTGGTCCAGGTTCCAGTAGCCGGCACCCAGGTCCGCCCAGTACGAGTCGACGCCGGCTGGCCGCACCGGCAGCGGGGCGTCCGCCGGCGCGTCACTGTCCGCCGGCTCGCCGGCCAGCAGCGTCACCTCGTTCTGGGTGATCGCGCGCTGCCAGACGCGGACCTGGTCGATCTCGCCCGACCAGAAGTCGCCAAGGGTACCGTGCAGCTTGCCCCGGCCCAGCAGCAGTGGCCCGCCGGCCCGCCAAGCTCCACTGTGGATAGCCATGGTCTGGAGGGTCCCGTTCACATAGAGCCGGAGCTGCCCCGCGGCGGCGTCGTACACGCCGACCAGGTGGGTCCATGCACCCACCGTCGGGGCGGCCAGCGAGAGGGCCGCGTGGTTGACCTCCGTGTCGGTGTCCGTGGTAGGCATCGACAGCGCCCACCGATCCGAGGCGTCGGCGTAGCGCAGCTGGAACCCGCTGTTGCGGGTGCCGTCCTGGCTGACCGCGGTGCGGTTGCGGGTGGCGTCGGTCAGCCGTACCCAGGCGGACACCGAGAAGCTCGCGTCGGTGCTGAGCACGGGCCCGGCACTCTGCGCGTACGCCGTGCTGCCGTTGAACGACAGGGCGCTGCCGTACCGCCCGGTCGCCCACCCGGCACCGCCGCCCAGGGCCAGGTCGTACTGGCCGTTGTCCTCCAGTGCGACGTCCCCGAACCCGTCGTCCAGGGTCCACCAGCCGATGGCGGGCGCGGGCGGGCGCACGTAGAAGTCGTACCCCTTGATGTCCGACAGGTTGCCCGCGCGGTCGGCAGCGCGCACGTACAGCGTGTTGAGATCGGCCTGGACCGGGGTGATGACCACCGTCGCGGACATGTCCGCCGCCGCCGTGACGGCCGTTGTCGGTGGGTTCGTGTTGACGCTGTACCGGTAGCTCGCGATATCGGTGTCCCCCGGGCCGGGGGTGAACCGGAAGGTGCCGGGCATCCCCACGTCGCCGGCGAGGATCGGGTTCTGGCCGGGAAGCGTCTCCGGATAGTCAGCGGAGGCCACCACCGGTACGCTCTGCGGCCGGGTGGTGTCCACAGTGAACTCGCACCAGACCGACCACGCCCCGTACTCGACCGTGTCGTAGGTGCGTACCCGCCACCGGTACGTCGTGTTGCTCACCAGCTTGCCGGCCGGCACGGTGTACGCGTAGTTGGTCCCGGACCGGACCTTCGCCGTCGGCTGGGGCAGCGTGACGGCGGTTCCGGCGAGTGTGGTCATCCCGTAGTCCGGCAGCAGTTCCTGCGCGGTGCCGTCCGGGTCGGTGAGCTTGGCCCGCAAGATCGGCGTGGCGGTGCCCACCACTGGGCGGCCGCTGCCTGTCACGCACGGCAGGCCCGGGTCGATCGACAGCGCGCTCGGCGCCTGCGGCACCGTGTTGTAGACGATGGTGAGGACCGGGTTGTTGCTGAACTTCTTCCAGTAGTACGGGTCGGACTCGTTCGGCGACCTCAGGCCCAGCGTGATGCTGGAGAGGTTGTGACCGGCGGCGTAGCTCGCCGCCTCGGTCGCGTTGAACTCCACACCGCCGGCCGGACACGACGCGCTGTAGCCTTTGGCGACGTTCTTCGTATCCTGTCGCTTCGCCCAGGTCGGCTGGTTGTTCCAGGTGGTCGACGTGCCGATCGAACCGGTGCGCCACAACTCGACCGGCCGCGCGGAGCAGGACCAGGCCCACGTCTCGTTCGCTCGGAACGTACCTTTGAGGATGTGCTTGGCCCGCACCGCGGACGTGCTCATCCGGAACAGTGACCGGTCGGTCATGCCGGTGTCCGTCTCGTGTCCTACCCGGGCCACCTCGCTCGAGTTGTAGTAGGAGCTGTTCGGGTAGGCCTTGCGCACCAGCGTCCAGGCCTGCCGGCTGGGGCTGCCGGCCCAGGACAGACCGGGGTCTAGGAACACCGGGAACCGCGTTTCCGAGCTGGTCAGCAGCGCCACGTCCGGCCGTACCGACAGCTCCCCGGCCGTGACGTCCACCCGCATCGCGGAATGCCGTGCACCGGACGTCGGCCCGCGCAGGCGTTGCCGGATCTCGGCCACGCCGGCGGCGCCCACCCCGCCGCCGGAGTCCCACATGATCGGCGTTCCGCCGTGGAACGCCGGCACGCCGGCACCGTCGACCAGGTCAACGTTCCCGGCCGCATCCGTACGCACCGACAAGGCGGCCGTGCGGGTGGTGAACCGCACCGATGAGAGTGCGGGGTGCCGGGCGGCTGCGGGCGTACGGACGACGAGCACCTCCGCGACGCCCAGCACGCCGGCGACCACCACCAGATCGATGCCGGGCAGCACGTCGCGGTAGGTGGCGGTGTCGCCGGCCAGGTCGGGTACCGGCAGCCGGCCGGCCCAGCCGAGCGCGAGCTCCTTGCCCTCCCGACCGATCCGGACCAGCGGGACGGCCGGCCCGCCGGCGGAGAATGCGAGGTCGACGGCGACCGCGCGGGGGGCGATGGTGCCGTCCGAGCGCCGCTCCAACGTCGTGTCGACCGGCACCCAGCCGGAGGCGCGGCGCACCCGCACCGGCTGTGCGTACTGCTCCATCGTCAACGCCCCGGACGGGTCAGCGAACACCTGCTGGGTCTGGGTGCGCAAGGCGGCCACCTCGACCCGCTGCCCGGTGCGCCGGGCGGTCACCACCGCGGCCTCCTCGCCGGCCACCATCGCCGGCCCGGCGGACGCGCCGGCCAGGTCCGGTACCGCGAGCATGGATGCGCAGCTAGCCGCCGCTGCCAGAACCACGAACGCACGCTTCCTCACCGGTCCTCCTCGCCAGTACCCAGCGGTATAGGCGAACGCCGAAACGTTCACGAGGATCCTGCTCGCCGTCGATTGCGAGCCGATTGAACGGCAATTGCATCGAAGAACTTAACTATCATTCGGGGACCAGGGCGGTCCCCGACCAGCCCGCGACGGTCAATCGTCCGGCGGCAGCGCCTGCAGCGCTGCGCTGCACCGGCCGGCTGAGGCGGCGATGCCCAGCTCCTCGAAGAGACGCAGAGCGCGTCGCAGCGCGTCGCGGGCCGATGCGACATCGCCGGTGTCACGGTGCACCAGGCCCAGGGTATGCAAGGCGGACGCGTCGAGCCGCGGGTCGGCCAGGTCCGCGAACCGGCCGAGGCAGTCCGCCAGGGTGTCCCGGGCGGGCGGCAGCGAGCCTTGACCGTGCAGGGCCATGCCACGGCTCAGCTGGGCCCACCCCTCGCAGGAACGGCTGTGCAGGTGCCGGGAGATGCGCAGCGCTCGCTCGCTGGCGGCGAGCGCGTCGCCATGCTTGCCCTGCTTGTTGAGGATGTCGCTGAGGCTGTTGAGGGTGTATGCCTGCCAGAGCCGGTCGCCAACGGCTTCCAGGTCTGTCAGGGCCGCCTCGTAGCACAGCCGGGAGTCGTCCCAGCGACCCGCGTCGCGATAGACCAGACCCAGGCTGCGGCGCACGATCGCTTCCCACCGGCGGTCGCCCATGCCGGCCGCGACCTCGACGGCACGTTCGAGGCAGGCGGCGGCGGCGTCCAGATGACCGCGTTCCCGATGGACGATGCCCAAGCCGCGAAGGATCTCGCACTCCACCCGCGCATCCGCATCGGGCCGCACCATCGGAAGGGCCTGCTGGTAGAGGAGTCCGGCCGCGTCGAGCTCGCCCTGCTCGCGGTGCACATCGCCCAGCGCCCGCAGCGCGTCCGCCTCCCCGGAAGGGTTGGCGCGGGCACGATGCAGGGTCAACGCGCGGTTCAGATGCCGCACGGCCGGTTCTCGTTCCCGCCGGTCGAGGAAGTACTCACCGAGCCGACTCAGCACTCGCGCCTGCGCGTCCAGGTCGCCGCAGCGGCGAGCCGCATCGAGCGCGAGCCGGTGGGTGGCCGCCCAGCCCTCCCAGTCGCTGCGAGCCTCCTGGAACCGGCTCATGGACAGCGCCAGCCGCCACACGTACGCCCACTGCGCCGTTTCGTGGGCGCGTTCGATGAGGGCGCGGACGTTGTCCCGCTCGGCGACGAGCACGCTCTCCGCCCACTCGGGTGCTCGGGCGACCGGGCGGGCTTGACCCGGGAACAGGGCGTCATCCGCCTGCGCCAGGGTCCGCACATACCAGTCGTACCCGCGGGCAAGGGCCGCCCGCCGGTCCGGTTCCGGCTCGTGCGCGGCCGCGCGATCCGCGGCGTAACGGTGTAGCAGGTCATGCATGCGGTACCGGCCGCCCGGCTGCCGCTCGACGAGGTGCGCCTGCGTCAGGGCATCGAGCAGGCGGGCGGCTTCTGCCGGTGCCACGTCCAGGAGTGCCCCAGCCACCTCGGTCGACCAGTCGGTCACCGGCAACAGGCCGAGGAGGCGGAAGAGCCGCTGCGCGCCCGCGCCAAGCGCGCGGTAGGACAGATCGAACGCCGCGGCGATCGAGGCGTGCGTATCTTCGGGTACGCAGAGCGTGACGAGTGGGCCGGCCTGGGTCAGTTCCTTGGTGAACTCGGATATCTGCCGTTCTGGATCGACGAGCAGCCACGCCGCGGACAGGCGCAGGGCCAGTGGCAGATAAGCACACAGCCGGGCCAGCTCGGCGGTGGCACCGGCGTCTGCGGCCACCCTCGCGCGGCCCAGAAGACCGCTGAGCAGGTCGCGGGAGGCCGCCTCGGTGAGCGCACCGAGGGCGAGCGGGTGGGCGCCGTCGAGGGCGACGAGGCCGTCCAGGCGCACCCGGCTGGTCACGATCACGAGGTTGCCCGCACCTCCGGGCAACAGCGGACGCACCTGCGCGGCGTCGCGGGCGTTGTCGAGCAGGACCAGCATCTGCCGGCTGGCGAGCAGCGACCGGTAGAGCGCGGCCCGGTCGTCCGCGCTCGGCGGCAGCTCTCGGGGATCCACCCCAAGTGCGGTCAGGAACCTGCCGAGCGCTTCCATCGGCGCCAGCGCTGTGAGGTGCGGGTGGAAGCCGCACAGGTCGAGGTAGAGCTGCCCGTCGGGGAAGCGCTGCGCGATGTGGCCACCCCAATGGATGGCGAGCGACGTCTTACCGACTCCAGCTGTGCCGGAGATCGCGACGATGACGACCGCTGGCGGATCAGCCGGCAGGAAGCCAGCGAGCTGGGTCAGCTCCGCGTCGCGACCGGCGAAGCCGCGTGCGTCGTGCGGCAGTTGCGCCGGCACCGACCGGGCCGGTGCCGGCGTTGTGTCATGCGGCGCCAGGTCCCCGCGAAGCACCTGCCGATGCAGCTCACGTAGCTGGGGACCGGGATCGACACCGAGCGCCTCGGTGAGCCGGCGCTGCGCCCGGGCGTAGTGCTCCAACGCCTCGGCTGCCCGCCCGGACCGATGCAGCGCCTGCATCAGCTGGCCGACGAGCCGCTCGTGCAATGGGTGCCGCTCGACGAGGTTGAGCAGTGGCGCGATCAGCCCGGCGTGGCGTCCCAGGCGCAGCTCGACGTCGACGGCGTCCATGCGTGCCGCCAGCCACTCCACGGACAGCGCCTCACGGACCTGTTCGACCCATGCGCCGTCCACACCCGACAGTGGTACGCCCCGCCACAGTTGCAGCGCGGTGTGGAACAGGGTCGCGCGGTCGGTGTCGGGTGACCCAGCCTGTGCGTGGCCGACGAGCCGGCGGAACTCGTGCACGTCGACCAGCTCTGGATCGAGTTCCGCGAGGTAGCCACCTGAGCGGCGGGACAGCCGCACCGTCGCCCCGGAGACGCCCGAGCCGGCCAGCGCGCCGCGCAGTCGGGTCAGGTATCCAGACAGGACATTGCGCGGAGATCGCGGTTGGTCGGTACCCCAGACCCGGCTGACCAGCTCGTCGTCCGGCAGCACGCGATTGGCGTCGAGCAGCAACGCGGCGAGGACGGCGCGGCGTTTGGCGTGCCCGATCTCCACCCGCGTGCCATCGATGATGACCTCGACCGGACCGAGTACCCGAAACTCCACGCCGGATAGCACGACGCACCCCTGGGAGGATGTGCAGCCAGACCACTGGAGTATGCCACCGACGTCGAGGCCGAGGGCATAGTGCTGCCGGTCCTCGATCCAGAACCCATGGTTGAACCGCCGCTTGAGGTCGATGGCCTCACTCTCCAGCTTGTCCGCGAGCGCAGGGTCGTGCCAGATCAACCGGGCCAGTCGGGCCCCGCGGATCTTCGCGTCGTACAATCCGCAAGGCGGCTCCGAAACACCCATCCGCGGCGGGGGTCGGCACTGCCTCGACCAGGTCGCCTGGCGGGGTCGTCGGCGGCCGACCGGTGGCTGGTCGGACCTCCCGGGTGGGCGCATCGGCCCAAGCTATCCGCGGCCAGCGGCTTCTACCTGCTGCGCGCCATTGTCACCGATCCGGCCTGGCACGCCGTACCGCTCTGGCTCGATGCCGTCCTCACCGGACTCGTGGTCGGCACGAGCACCAAACCACTCCGCGAGCTGATCAAGCGGGTGTCGTCGGACCAGTACGGCGACCCGGACGCGATGATCTCCGCGGAAAGGCTTCGCGTGCCCGGGGCGGGGCTCGAACCCGCACGCCTTTCGGCAGCCGCTTTTAAGGCAGCCGTGTCTGCCGATTCCACCACCCGGGCCTTGGCTGCCACGGTATCCGGTGTGCCCGCCGGCACGCACGATCAGATCGCCGACGTTAGGGTCGGGGCAGCCCCTACGAAAGGCCGAACGTTGACCAGCACCGCCCCCGCTGAACGACGCATCGTCGGCACGGCCACCAGGCCGGCGCAGCGCGAGACCGCCGCGCCGCCGCCACCTCGCCGGAGCGTCGCCGCGATCCTCCGGCCGTACTCCCGCGATCTCTGGTGTGGTCTGTTGTTCCTGGGCCTTGCCTGGTGGGTGACCCACGGCCTGTGGCCCGACCCACACACCCGCGTCCTCGCGCTCAACCAGGACGACCAGGCGCTCTACGAGTGGTTCCTGGGCTACGACACGCGGGTCCTGTTCGGCGACTTCCACCTCGTCACCGACCGGCTCAACGCCCCGGACGGGGTGAACCTGCTCACCAACACCTCGGTCATCGCGCTTGGCGCACTGCTCGCGCCGATCACCCTCGTGTTCGGTGCGCCGGTCACGTTCGCGCTGATCGTCGCGGGCAACCTCGCCGGCACCGCGCTCGCGTGGTACCTGCTCTACACCCGGGCGCTCGGCTTCCGGCGCACCGCCGCCGCGGTCGGCGGTGGGGTGTGTGGCTTCGCGCCCGCCATGGTCTCGCAGTCCAACAGCCATCTGCACATGACCGCCCAAGGGCTCGTACCACTGATCGTCTGGTGTGTGATCTGGCTCGCCCGCGCGGCGGACCCGGACCGGCCCGGCAACGCTGCCTGGGTCTACCGTCTGGTCAGTGCGGCCGTCGCGCTCGCCCTGCTGGTCAGCGTGCAGCTGTTCGTCGGCGAGGAGGTGCTGTTCCTCACCGCGGT
>JAEHDK010000597.1 GCA_016880465.1 Micromonosporaceae bacterium | reverse complement strand
GCCGTGGCGGCGCCGAGCGCGAAGGCCAGGGCCGCCGTACTGGTGGCACCGACGCCGACCAGAGCCGCCCCGGACGGGTTCTGCGAGCAGGCCCGGATGGCGCGACCGGTCCAGGTGCGGGTGAGCACGACGTACAGCACCCCGAGCACGAGCATCGCGGCCAGGAATCCGTAGACGTGTGGCTTGGGAAGCGAGACGGAGCCGAGCCGGTAGGACTGCTCGAAGTAGCCCGGGGTGGCCGACTTGAACTTGTTGCCCGCGGTGACGTTCAGGACGCCCTCGATGGCGAGCGCGAGACCGAAGGTCAGCAGCACCGACATCGAGGGCGAGGAGCTTCGGATCCGAGCGACCACAGTGCGGTAGAGCAGCCATCCGAAGCCGAACATCAGCGGCGTGGTGACGGTCGAAGCCAGGATCGGGTCGAGGCCCGTTTCGCGCCACAGCCACCAGGTGAACATGGCGACCAGGACCAGGAAGGCGCCCTGAGCTACGTTGATGATGTTCATCACGCCGAAGATCAACGTCAGCCCGGACGCCATCAAGGCGTACACCCCGCCGATCAGCAGTCCCAGGATCACCGCCTGAAGTAGATGGGTCATCCGGACCTCCTCGTTTCTGGTGGTGCGCTGGGCCAGTCACCGGAAAGCGACCGGGGTGTGGCGGATACGCCAGACCCCGGTCCGGCTCATTGCCAACACGGCTTCGGGTGGACGACCTTCTGGGTCGTGGCCGCCTCGGCCGGCCGGACCACCTGAACCTTGCCCGACTGCCACTGCCCGAGGATGAACTTGCCTTGTGGCTCGCCCTTCTCGTTCCAGTTGAGCGGTCCGACAATCGTCTGCACCGTGTTGGCGTGCAGCCATTCGGCCAGCTTCGGTTGATCGAGCGACCCGACGGCGGCAACCGCCGCCTGCAGTACCTGGGCCGCGGCGAACGCGTCCGCGGCGTCCTCCGCCGGCGAGGCGCCCTGGTAGGCCTTGGCATAGGCCTGCACGAACTCCGCGTTCTGCGGCGTCTTGGCCTGCTCGTTCCAGCTGACCGTGTAAAAAACGCCCTCGGTGTTGGCCACGCCGATGCCGTCGCTGTACTGCGAGCTGTTGCTCGGTGCAGAGGTCTGGAAGAGGATCTTCGGCGAGTAGTTCAGTTGTTTGAGCGAGCGGATGAGGCCGACGCCGTCCTCGAACACGGCGCCCTGCGCGATCAGGTCCGGCTGCTTGCTGCGCAGGTTGCTGGCGACTGTCTGGAAGTTCGTGGTGTCGGCGGGGTACACCTCGGCGAACACGGTCTGCACGCCGAGGGCTTCCAGCTGTTTCTGCATCGACTCGATCACCGGGCGGGTGAACGGGTCGTCCTGCGTCGGGTACGCGGCTGTCTTCGGCCGGTCCGCGGCGGGCAATGACTTGACCCAGTCGACGAAGACGTCGGCCTGGTGCGGAGCCGTAGCGGGCTGAGCGAAGAAGAGGTTCTTGAAGCCGCGCGAGAACATGTTCGGCGCGCCACCGGCCGGCTCGACGAAGACCATGCCGTTCCGCTCCGCGACCGCCGAGGCGGGGAAGTTCAACAGCGACGAAAAGGTGCCCAGCACCAGGTCGACCTTGTCCTGGGTGATGAGCTTGGTGTAGTCCGCGACGACGGTGTCCTGGTTGCTGGCATCGTCCATGATCTTCAGCTCGACCTTGCGGCCGAGAATGCCGTCGCCGGCGTTCACCATGTCCCGCCACACCTCGTAGCCGCGCTTGGCTTCGCCGCCGGGCTGGGAGAAATCGCCGGTGAGCGGCAGCGAAATGCCGATCGTGATCGGCTTGTTGGAGTCCGTCCCTGAGGACGGCTTCTCTTGGCAGCCGGCAAGGGCAATGGCGGAGAGGGTGGCCATCAGGGCGGCCGCCCACCTTGTGCGAAATAGCGGTACGGACCATGATCCGGTCGAGCGGCCTGCCATGCGTCCTCCTGGATGCGAGCCGCGGATGAGCCGTCGCAATCGTTTGCGATTGGTGGCATCATGGTGAGGCGCCGCACGGCCTGTCAAGCGTTGCGGGGGGCGAAGGCACACGATTGTGGTGATCTACCCGGTCCGCCGGGAGTCTCCCAGTATGAGGGCGGTCCAGTATGAGGGCGGTCAGAGAGGCGGGCTATGGCGGAGCTGGTAGTGGGTACGTTCACCCCATCGGTGCTGCTGCGCGTGGCACGGCGTATCGGTGCTCTTGACGCCCTGTCGTTGGCGGTACGCGAGGAACCGGTCACCTCGTCGCCCGGGCAGTTCCGGTCGCTGCTCAGCGGTGCCCACCATGCCGCGCTGACCAGCCCGGACAATGCCGTGGCCTACCGGTTCGTGCCCGACAACCCGCTGCGACAGACCGCCGACATCCGCATCCTCCTGGGCGTCGACCGCGGCCTGGGACTGGCGCTGTACGGGCGCCCTGGGCTGACCTTCGTGTCGTGCGTGCGCGGCGCTACCGTCGGTGTCGACGTGGCCAACTCCGGGTTCGCCTTCGCCCTTTACCACCTGCTGGAGTCTGCCGGCCTGCGCCGCGCCCGCGACTACCGCGTGGTCGAACTGGGCTCCACCCCGCGTCGGCTGAGCGCGCTGCTGGCCGGCGAGTGCGATGCGACGATGCTCAACGCCGGCAACGACCTGCACGCCGAGGTGGCCGGTTGCTCCGTCCTGATACGCGTCGTCGATGTGACGGCGCCCTATCTCGGCACGGTCCTGGCCGTCGTCGGCAGGCCCACCGAGCCGGCCTGTGCACTCGCCGGGGCGCTGCGGGACACCGCGACCGAGATCGTGCACGGTGCGGCACGGGATATCGCGGTCGAGGAGGCTTCGGCGGCCATCGGCCTGCCGCCGTCGCTCGCCCATCGGTACGTGGAGCGGCTGGCCGACCCGCGGGAGGGCCTGGTTCTGGGCGGTGCGGTCGACCTTGAGTCGATGGCGAACGTCGTCGCGCTGCGTCGACGCCACGGCGGCGGTGCCGGTATCGACCTGCTCGACAACGCGTTGACCCACCAGGATCGGATGTTCGAGACTCTCGTGCGGGATCGCAGTGAGTGAGGCGGTGCTGCAGCGCTCCGGCCTCGACCGCCGAGCGATCCGGTTGCTTCAGCTCACTGCCCTGGTGAGCACGCTGGACCGGTTCGCCATGCCGCCGATGCTGGTGGCCATCTCACGCGACCTGGGTGCGCCGTTGTCCGCGATCGTCGCCGCCGCCGGCGCCTACTTTCTCGTCTACGGCCTGATGCAACCGGTGTGGGGGATCGTATCGGACCTGCTGGGGTTGGTGCGCACGCTGCGGGTGACCCTGCTGCTGGCCGCGCTGGCCACCACCAGCGCAGCCTTCGCCAGCTCGGCGCTGACTCTCGGCGTCTCCCGGGCATTGGCGGGCGCCTGCTTCGCCGCGGCCATTCCGGGCACGCTCGTCTACGTGGGCGACACGGTCCCGTCCCACCGGCGGCAACGCAACATCACCGACCTGATGGTCGGCGTCGCACTGGGCACCGCCCTTGCTGCCGCCGGTGCGGGTATCGTCGCCGAGCATGTCGGCTGGCGGGCGGCGTTCATCGTGACGGGTTCGGCGGCGGCCGTGCTGGCCATGTCGCTGGGCCGGCTGGCCGCGCCACCGGTGACCCGCCAGCATCGCCACCTCGTCGCGCCGCTGGCCGCGGTGTTCCGGTCTGGGCCGGCTCGGCTGGTGCTGGGCCTCGCGCTTGTGGAGGGGGCGGTGCTCCTCGGCGTGCTCACACTCCTACCTTCGGCGGTGGAGTCGGCGGGGGCCAGCTCGTCGTTGGCGGGGGCGGTGACGGCCTGCTACGGCGTGGCGGTGGTGGGTGCCGCCTGGGTTGTCGGCCGCTGGTCGCGACGCGTACGCCCGTCCACGCTGATCGCGGCCGGCGCCTGCGCGGCGGTCGCCGCCTGCCTGCTCGTCGCCGCCTCGGCCGCACCACCGGTGGCCGTCGGCTCGAGCGTCCTGCTCGGTGTCGCCTGGGCCTCCATGCACTCGTCGCTGCAGACGTGGGCTACGGAGGTGGTGCCCGCGGCGCGGGCCGGCGCCGTGGCCATGTTCGCGGCCTCGCTGTTCGCCGGTAGCGCCCTCGGCTCGATCCTCGCCGGCGGGCTCGCGGAGGAGGGCCGGTACCGGCTGATCTTCACCGTCGCGGCGGCGGCCGCCGTACCTCTCGGCGTCGCCGGAGCCCTCGGTCGGGCTCGCTGGCGCGAAGCCGACAGCGAGGTGCGGGTATGACGCGGGACTGGCGACGAGGTGCGGCGAAGCCGGGTGCACCGGCTGCCAAACCGCCACCTGTCCGGTCGCCGACGCTGCGGGACGTGGCCCAGGGGGCCGGCGTGCACCCCGCGACGGCGTCCCGCGCGCTGAACCCGACTACCCGGGACCTGGTCAACGAGGAGACCGCCAGCCGGGTGATCCAGGTGGCCGAGTCCCTGGGATACCGACCAAATCCGATCGCACGCAGCCTGAAGACCGCGCGGTCGGCAACGGTCGGGCTGGTCCTGCCGGACCTCACCAACCCGCTGTTCCCCCCGATCGTGCGCGGCATCGAGGACATTCTCGGCCCGGCCGGGTACAACGCGTGGATCGTCAACACCGACAACGATCCCAAGCGCGAGGAGTCGCAGATCCAGTCGCTGCGCTCGCGGCACGTGGAAGGCTTGATCATCGCGACCGCACGGCTCGAACACCCGCTGCTCGAGCAGCTGCACGCGCACGGCGTACCCATGGTGCTCGTCAACCGGCGGATGGCCACCAGCGACATCGCGTCCGTGACCGCCGATGACGCGACCGGCATCGCGACCGCGGTGCGACACCTGGTCGACCTCGGGCACCGGCGGATCGCCCATCTCGCCGGACCGCAGGACACGTCGACCGGCCGGGTCCGCCGGCGGGCCTTCTCCCAAGCGCTGCGCGACCATGGGCTCCAGGACGATCCCGCGCTGGTGGCAGAGTGCGACTACTGGACGGAAGGCGAGGGGGCCCGCGCCTTCCGCGCCCTCCTGGACCGGGGGTCTCCCTTCAGCGCCGTGATCGCCGGGAACGATCTGCTTGCCCTCGGCTCCTACGACGTGATCACCGAACGCGGGCTGTCCTGCCCCCGCGACATCAGCGTGGTCGGGTACAACGACATGCCGTTCATCGACAAGTTCCGACCACCGTTGACCAGCTTGCGCGTGCCGCACTACGAGGTCGGTGCCGAGTCGGCACGCCTGCTGCTGGAGACGCTGGGCACCCCGAACCGGCATCCGCGCTCGGTGCTGCTGCCGGTCTCACTCGTCGTGCGCCAGTCGACCGGTCCTCCGGACAGACCGGCCGTGCCGCGGCGCGGCCGATCCGCGCACGGCAGCTGACCCTTCTGCCTCCCTGGCGGTCAAGACGCCATCGCGGCGACCACGTGCTCCGCGGTGAGCGGCAGGTCGCGAACCCGGACCCCGATCGCATCGAACAGGGCGTTCGCGATCGCCGCCGCGACCGGACCCTGCGCCGCCTCACCCGCGCCGAGCGACGGCTCGTGCTGGCGTGCCAGCACGTGGACATCCACGCGAGGGACCTCGCTGAAGCGCAGGATCGGATAGGACTCCCAGTCGGTACTCGTGATCCCGGCCCGGTCGAAGCGGACCCGCTCCTTGAGCGTCCAGCTCGTCGCCTGGATGGCGCCGCCCTCGATCTGGTTGCGGACGCCGTCGTCATCGATCACGCGGCCCACGTCGACCGCCAGCACCAGCCGGCGTACCCGTACCTCGTGCACGGCCTCGACCTCGGCGACCGCCGCACAGTAGGCGCTGCGGTTCTTGTACCGCGCGTACCCGATGCCTCGTCCGCGGCCCGGACTCCTGGTGCCACCCCACGAGGCCGCGTCGGCGGCCTGCTCCAGCACGGCCCGCGCCCGCTCGTCGGCGAGGTGGGCGAGCCGGTACTCGACCGGGTCGCGTCCCGCCATCGCGGCAAGTTCGTCCATGAACGACTCGATCGCGAACACGTTCACATGGGCGCCCAGCGATCGCAACGCGGAGGTGCGGATCGGCATGGTGAGAAGGCGGTGCGCGGTGATCCGCTGGCGGGGAAAGTCGTAACCCGGCACCGCGTTGCGTGACGTGCCGCCGCCGTTGCCGGCTGGCGGATCGATCGAGGCGGGAAGGTCGAGGGGTTTCTCCAGATCGGCCGCGGCGAGCAGCCCGGGATTTCCGGCGTAGCCCGGCCGCGCCGTGTGGCCGTGACTCCACACCTGGCAGCTCCAGTCGGCGACCCGGCCGTCGCCGCCGAGCGTTGCGGACACCTCGGCCACCATCGCCGAGCCGAAAGGTGCCCAGCCGAGTTCGTCCCGACGACTCCATTGCACCCGGACCGGACGGTCCGGTACCGAACGGGCGAGGAGGACCGCGTCGAAGGCCGCGTCATCGGCCGCGTTGTGTCCGTAACATCCCGCACCCTCCACGTGGCGGACCCGGATCTGGTCGACATCGAGGGACGTCGCCTGTGCGATCGCTCGCCTCAGCCCGAAGATTCCCTGGCTGTGCGTCCACACGGTCAGCTCGCCGCTGGCGCTCCACCGGGCTATGCCGCAGCTCGGTGCCAGCGAGGCATGGGCCAGGTACGGGCGGCTGTATGTGGCCGAGTGGCGGACGCCCTCCGTACCGCCGACACCGCCCTGTCCCACGCAGTGTACGAGGGTGGTCTCGGCCGGTTGCCCGCGAAGGTACGCCGGCAGGTCCTGTTCGTCCGGCAGGTCGGCGGCGCCCTGCCAGACCGCCGCGCTCGCCAGGGCCCTGGCTGCCCGTTCGGCCGTGTCCTCCTGTTCGGCGACCACGCCCAGGAAGCTGCCGTCGCACACCGTGCCCAGTACGCCGGAAAGCCCGCGCAGCGGCTCTCCCGGCACGCCGACCAGCCGTGCCCCCCGCTGGGCCGGGCGGATCACCCGTCCGTGCACCATCCCCGGCAGTTCGAGGTCGTGGATGAAGCGGGGGCGTCCGAATATCTTGTCCGGCAGGTCGAGCCTGGGCAGGGTGCCGGCGGACGTCGAGCCCTCGCCTGGGCGCCGGGAAGGTCGGGGAACCGCCTCGCCAGTCGCATCGACATCCAACGACACCTGGTCCGCCAGCTCCCAGTAGCTCGTCAGTTGCTGCCCGGCCGCATCGCAGATGACACCGTCGGCAACGGACAGCCCCGCTGGATCGAGGCCGGCGGTACGAGCGGCAGCGGCCAGCATCAGCGCTCGCGCCTCGGCGCACGCCTGCCGCAGGGCAGATCCCGCCGCGGCGACCGACATGCTTCCCGCGGTGACTCCTTCGTCTGGCGATACCGCCGTGTCGGCGGAGACCACGACGATCCGCTCCGGGGGCAGGTCCAGTTCTTCGGCCGCGATCGCAGCCATCGCCGTCAATATGCCCTGGCCCAGTTCGACCTTGCCCACCCGCACCAGGACCCTGCCCGACTCGATCGTCAACCAGCTGGCGAGCCGAGGATTGGCGGCCAGGTCCGGCGGCAGGTCACCGGCGGCTGCCGGCCGTGCGACGTCGTGGTTCACCGCCTTTCTCCCTGCCGGTCGGCGGCCCGCAGGACCGCCCGCACGATGCGCCCCTGCGCACCGCAGCGGCACAGGTTCCGGTCCAGAGCCGTGACCACCGCCTGCTCGTCCGGCGCCGGGTCGGCCTGCAGGAGCGCGGCGGCGCTGATCAGGATGCCGGATATGCAGTATCCGCACTGGGCCGCCTGCTCCTGCAGAAACGCCTGCTGCAGCGGATGGGGGGCATCGCGAGCCGACAGCCCCTCGGCGGTGACGATGCGCTTACCGGCCGCCGCCCAGACGGGCGTGTCACAGGATGGGGTCGGGTATCCGTCGACGAGGACGAAACACGCGCCGCACAGCCCCGTGCCGCAGCCGAACTTGGCGGCCTTGAGGCGCAGGGTGTTCCGTAGCACGGTGAGCAATGGCGTGTCGGCTTCCGCTACGACGTCGCGCTGCTCGCCGTTGACCGTGAACGTGTACCTGTCCAGCACAGTCGTCTACCCTCCCTCGGTACCCGGCGCTTGCGGTATCGCAATCGATTGCTAAGCCTCGGCTCGCCGGACGCCGGCGTCAACCCATGCTGCTTGTCGGTCAGGTCGGCAGGTCCCGGACCGCCGGGACACCTCGGCCGCCACGTGGAGCTTGCGCCGCCTCTAGTCAGTGTTACTATGTACCGGTAGTCAGTAACGCTGAGTAGAGGAGGTGTCCGTGGGCAAGCTGGTGACGGAGATGCTCAAGGGAACGTTGGAGGGCATCGTTCTCGCGATCCTGTTCGGCCGGCCCGCGTACGGCTACGAGATCACGGCGTGGCTGCGGGATCAGGGCTTCTCCGACATCGCCGAGGGCACCGTCTACGCCCTGCTCGTCAGGATCGAGCAGCGCGGCCTCGTCGACGTGGAGAAGATCCCGTCCGAGAAGGGGCCGCCGCGCAAGGTGTATTCCCTCAACGCTCAGGGACAGGAATATCTCGAAGAGTTCTGGAGGACCTGGAGCTTCCTCGCGGAACGGCTCGAACAGCTCCACGAAGGAGGCAGATGACCATGTTCTCAAAGTTCATCTCAAAGGTGGTCGGCGAGAAGGGGCAATGGCGGGAGTACAAGGCGCGCGCGAGACAACTTCCCGCGAGCTATCGCACGGCGGTCGATGCGCTGGAGCGGTACCTGAGGTACTTCGGGACGGGGGGCGACGGGACTGCGCTCTACGGGGACCTCATCGACCTGTTCGAACAGAGCGCGGCGAACGGAACCCCGATCCGCCAGATCGTCGGGAAGGACCCCGTGGAGTTCATTGAGACGTTCGTCCGGAACTACCCGAAGGGTCAATGGATCATCCGGGAGCGGGAACGGCTGATCAACGCGATCGAGCGTGCTGCAGGCGAAGACACCGGAAGAGCAGAGAGGGCAGTCTGATGACAACCCAGCAAGTCCAGGCGATCCATGTGCAGGCTCTGGAGAAGTCGTACAAGAAGCTGCATGTGCTGCGCGGGGTGGACTTCGACGTGGAGCGGGGTGGCATCTTCGCCCTGCTCGGCTCCAACGGGGCGGGCAAGACCACGATCGTGAAAATCCTGTCCACGCTGCTCAAGGCGGACGCGGGGGCGGCCAGCGTCAGCGGCTTCGATGTCGCCACGCAGGCTGCGGACGTCCGGGAGTCCATCAGCCTCACCGGTCAGTTCGCCGCCGTCGATGAGATCCTCAGCGGGCGGGAGAACCTCGTGCTCGTTGCCCGGTTGCGGCACCTCAAGGACCCGGGCAAGATCGCGGATGACCTGCTCGATCGTTTCTCGCTGACCGACGCGGCCGCGCGGAAGGTGTCGACGTATTCGGGTGGCATGCGCCGCCGCCTCGACATCGCCATGAGTTTCATCGGGAATCCGCTGGTGATCTTCCTGGACGAGCCGACGACCGGGCTCGACCCGCAATCCCGCGTCGAAGTGTGGAACAGCGTCAAGGAGCTCGCCGGGCAGGGTACGACGGTGCTGCTCACGACGCAGTATCTGGACGAGGCCGAACAACTCGCCGACCGGATCGCGATCCTCCACGAGGGCCGGATCATCGTGAACGGCACCCTCGCCGAACTCAAGCAGCTGCTCCCGCCCGCCAAGGTCGAATACGTCGAGAAGCAGCCGACCCTCGAGGACGTCTTCCTCGCCATCGTCGGTGACCACGCCAAGGACGGCGACGCTGGGCTGGCAATGACCGTAGCGTCGGCGCGGACGAGTAAGGAACAACGATGACCAAACATTTCTTCGGCGACACCGCCGTCCTGCTGGGACGATCCCTGCGCCACATCACGCGCAGCCTGGACACCATCATCACAACCACGATCATGCCGATCGCCTTCATGCTGCTGTTCGTCTACGTGTTCGGCGGCGCCATCAACTCGGGGTCGGATTCGTATGTGAACTACCTGCTGCCCGGCATTCTGCTCATCACGATTGCTTCGGGCATCTCCTACACCGCATTCCGGCTCTTCCTGGATATGAGAAGCGGCATCTTCGAGCGATTCCAGTCCATGCCGATCGCTCGGTCGTCCGTGCTGTGGGCGCACGTGCTGACCTCGCTGGTCGCCAATCTGATCTCGCTCGTGGTCGTCGTGCTCGTCGCCCTCCTCATGGGCTTCCGCTCGG
>JAEHDK010000596.1 GCA_016880465.1 Micromonosporaceae bacterium | reverse complement strand
TAAAAGTTCTAAAATTTTTGCGCGCGCTTGCTCAACTTTTAATCCTGCAAGAGGGCCGGTAACCCGGAAAGGGTCAGGCCGGTGGGACCGAGTGGTGCGGCCGTCGGGTTGCCGTTGGGTGACCCGACCCGGCGGGGGCTGCGCCTCTCCACGTCCCCGAAGACGTACTCGATCGATATCTCGAGGGCGGCGGTGATCGCGTAGAGCGTGCTGACCGACGGACTGCTCTTCCCCGTCTCTATCTGGGAGATCAGGCTGGCCGACACATCGACCGCCCGGGCCAGCCCGCGTACGGTCAGCCCGCGCTGCAGCCGCGCCTGGCGCAGCCGCTCGCCGATCGGGGGCATGGCCGGTCCACTCACGACTGATCCGCCTTTCCCGCCGGTCGACTGTCGCGCCCAGGTTACCGCTCCGCATCGTCGCGACCGCCTGGGCGCTGTCCGCAAGTGCCTGTTTGCGCCGGCGACCGGGTCATCCGCGATGCCGGCTGCGTCAGGTGATGCTTGACGCTTGCCTGAACGAGCCACTAGCGTTTTGGTAAGCAATACTGAACAGCCGAACTGTAGCAGAGAGGTGCTGACGTGGCGATCGGCACGTACGGAATGAACGCAGTCGACTGGGAGGAACGCATCGACCTGGATCGGCTGCGCCGGGAGCGGCTCGCGCGACTGACGGCCACGCTGGAGCGCTCCAACCTGGCGGCGGTACTGGCGTTCGACTTCGCCAACATCCGCTACATGACCGCGACGCACATCGGCACCTGGGCGATGGACAAGTTCATCCGGTTCGCGCTGCTGTGCCGGGGATCCGAGCCGATCGTATGGGACTTCGGCTCGGCGGCCCGTCACCACCAGCTGTACAACCCGTGGCTGGACGGCCCGAACCGGGCGCGTGCCGGCATCTCCGTACTTCGCGGCGCGTTCCATCCCGACGCCGGCATCGCGGAGGAGCTGGCTCGCAAGATCGCCACAGAGCTGTCCGAGCGAGGGCTGCTCGGCGCGCCGGTCGGCATCGACATCGCCGAGATGCCCGTGCTGCTCGCGCTGCAGCGAGCCGGCATCGAGGTGGTCGACGGGCAGCAGCTCTTCCTGGAGACCCGGCGCGTCAAGACCAAGGACGAGATCTCGCTGCTCACCCAGGCTTGCTCCATGGTGGACGCCGCCTATGACGAGCTGTACGGATTCCTGCGCCCGGGCGTACGGGAGAACGAGTGTGTGGGCCTGGTCAGCAAGGTCCTCTACGACCTCGGCAGCGAGTACGTCGAGGGCGTGAACGCCATCTCCGGTGAGCGCTGCTCGCCCCACCCGCACGTGTACAGCGACCGGGTGATCCGCCCCGGCGACCCGGCGTTCTTCGACATCCTGCACAGCCACCTGGGCTACCGCACCTGCTACTACCGGTGCTTCGCGGTGGGCAGCGCGTCCCCGGCCATGCGCGACGCCTACGTCCGCTGCCGCGAGTACATGGACCGGGCCATCGCCGCCGTGCGGCCCGGTGCGACCACCGCCGATATCGTGTCGTTGTGGCCCCGGGCCGAGGAGTTCGGCTTCGCCAATGAGGAGGCCGCGTTCGCGCTGCAGTACGGCCACGGCGTGGGACTGTCCATCTGGGAGAAACCCATCTTCAGCCGGCTGGTTTCGCTCGACCATCCCGAGGTCCTCGAAGAGGGCATGGTGTTCGCGCTGGAGACGTACTGGCCGGCCAAGGACGGCTGGTCGGCCGCCCGAATCGAGGAGGAGGTCGTCGTGACCGCCGACGGATGCCAGGCCATCACGAAGTTCCCGGCAGAGGAGCTGCTGGTCGCCGGCCGTCGCTACTGGACGGTTGACGGTCCACTCTCGACCCTCCGCGAGGCCGAGTCCCACCTCAACACCTCGGCAGGCCGCGGTGAGTGACTCGACCGAACTGCTCCGCATGTACGAGCAGATGGCGGTGATCCGCCGTACCGAGAAGGCCGCGTACGACCTGTTCCTCGCCGGCATGGTAAAGGGAACGACACACCTCGCCTCCGGCCACGAGGCGGTCGCCGTGGGGGCGAGCGCGGCGCTGCGCCCCGACGACTATGTCTTCGCGACCTACCGTGGCCACCACCATGCGATGGCCCGGGGCGCGTCCCCCGAGGCCTGCCTGGCCGAGCTCATGCAGAAGTCGACCGGGCTCTGCAAGGCCAAGGGTGGCTCGATGCACCTGACCCACGCAGCCGGCAACATGCTCGGCTCCTACGCGATCGTGGGGGCGCACCTGCCGATGGCGGTCGGGGCGGCCTGGTCGGCCCGGCTGCGCGGCACCGAGCAGGTGGCGGTGGCCTTCTTCGGCGACGGCGCCACGAACATCGGCGCGTTCCACGAGGCGCTCAACCTGGCCGCCGTGTGGCGGTTGCCGGTCATCTTCGTGTGCGAGAACAACCTCTACATGGAGTACACCCCGATCGCCGCAGTGACCGCGGCCGACCATCCGGCCGCCGACCGAGCCCCGGCGTACCGCATGTCAGCCCAGATCGTCGACGGCAACGATGTGATCGCGGTGCGCGAGGTGGTCGCATCGGCGGCGCAGCGGGCCCGGGCCGGGGAAGGCCCAACCGTGATCGAGGCGGAGACGTACCGCCACTATGGACACAGCCGGACCGACCCGGCCACCTACCGTCCGGCCGAGGAGGTCGAGCGCTGGCTCAAGCACGATCCGATCGATGTCGCCCGAGCCCGGCTCGAGGCGCTGGGCGTCACACCGGACACGATCAAGGACACTGACGAGCGAGCGAGCGCCGAGGTCGCCGCCGCGGTTGCCGCGGCCAAGGCGGCGCCGGCGGCCGACATCGCCGAGGCGTTTACCGACGTGTGGGCCGATGGAGGTGCGGCATGGCGGGTGTGAAAACGGACTCGGGCACGATCACCTACCGCGAGGCGGTGGCCGAGGGGATCGCGCGCGAGATGCGCCGGGACCCCACCGTGATCTGCCTGGGTGAGGACATCGGCCCGGCCGGTGGTGTGTTCAAGACGACCGCCGGGCTGTTCGAAGAGTTCGGCCCGCAACGCATCTGGGACACACCCATCTCGGAACAGGCCATCGTGGGCGCGGCCATGGGTGCCGCCATGACCGGGATCCGGCCGGTCGCCGAGATCATGTTCTCCGACTTCCTGGCGTGTTGTTGGGACTACCTGGCCAACGAGATCCCCAAGGTGCGCTACATGACGGGCGGCCAGGTGACGGTACCGCTCGTGATCCGGACCGCCAACGGCGGCGGCCTGGGCTTCGGCGCGCAGCACTCGCAGGCCGTGGAGAACTGGGCGCTCGCCATCCCCGGCTTGAAGATTGTCGCGCCGTCGACGCCGGCCGACGTGATCGGACTGATGGCCTCGGCCATCCGTAGCGACGATCCGGTGGTCTTCTTTGAACACAAAGGACTGTTCGCGAGCAAGGGGCCGCGGCCACCGGAAGGCCACCATGTGGAGCTCGGCAGGGCGGCGGTGGTGCGGGAGGGTACCGACGTGACGCTGCTGGCGCTCGCGTCCACAGTGCACACCGCGCTCGCCGCCGCGGACCGGTTGGCCGAGGACGGCATCTCGGCCGAGGTGGTCGACCTGCGTTGCCTGATCCCGATGGACCTCACGACCGTGCTCGCCTCGGTGGCCAAGACGTCCCGCCTGGTCACGGTCGAGGAGAACCCGTACCAAGCCGGATGGGGTGCGACCGTGGTGTCGGTGGTGGTCGATGAGGGTTTCCACCTGCTGGATGCGCCGGTGCGGCGGGTGGCGTCCGCGAACGTCCCGCTGCCCTTCGCCGACGCGCTCGAGAACGAGGTAATGCCCACCGCCGACAAGGTCGTGGCGGCAGTCAGGTCAGTGGCGAACTTCTAACCCAGCACACCGCGCATGGTGGCCTCGGCGGCGCCGTGCGGTCGCGCGGTGGCCGTCCCAGGAGGAGTGACCCGGATGAACAACGGCCCTACGGCGGCACCCACCCGGCACGTCGTGCGGTTCGCCGCCGAGGCGGAGTACCAGCCGCCCCCCGACGCCCGTCCCGGCGAGGGACTGACCCGGTGGACGATCGCCGACGAGACCACGCCCGGTGCCGTGCACACCGAGTTCACCGTCTGTGCGCTCGAGCCCGGCGGCTTCGTCGCCACCGCCGTGCAGTCCTACGAGGAGTGCTTCTACGTGCTCGAGGGCACGCCCGTCGTGCAGACCCCGGAGGGCGCGACCCGGCTGCGGCCGGGCGACTACGGGCTGCTCTCGCTCGGCGTACCGCACGAGTGGCGCAATGACGACGGCGGGGCACCCGCCCGCTGGGCGCAGATGCGCGCGCCGCAGCCCCGGGCCGCCTACGACCACGATGTCTACGGGGTGGCCGCGCTCGGGCGCACCGAGCCGGTCGCGGTGGACCCGCGCGACCCCCGCAACCGCACCTTCGGGCACATCGACCCGCAGAACATGGAGGTCGACAAGCAGCGCCAGGAGTTCCTCGCCGTCTCCGCCAGCATGCGCACCGCGCTGCTGGTCTACAGCGGCATCACCGTGAAGATGATGGTCGACAGCGACCTCGGCGCGCTGCTCACCACCATGTTCATGGTGCAGTACGAACCGGCCGGCGTGGCCGGACCGCACGATCACCCGTACGAGGAGACGTATCTCTTCCTCGACGGCGAGGCAGAGGCCACCTTCGACGGCCGGACCTACCGGCTGCGTGCCGGTGACGCGGCCTTCGCCGGCGTCGGTTGCCTGCACGGCTTTCGCAATGCCGGCGACGGCCCGGTGCGCTGGTTGGAAACTCAGGCACCGCAACCGCCGGGTCGGCACTCGTATCGGTACGTGCGGGACTGGGACTACCTCCGCTCGGTGACCGGGCACGCCGCGCCGGCCGGACACTCCACGGAGGAAGGACACTGACATGACGGGTACGGTGCTCATCGTGGGCGGCACGTCCGGGATCGGCCGGGATCTGGCCAACTACTACGCCGGCCGCGGCCGCAGCGTAGTACTGACCGGCCGCGACGCCACCACGGCGGCGAAGGTCGCCAGCGAGGTCGGCGGTGCGACCGATTGCCTCGCCCTCGACCTCGCCAAGCCGTACGAGATCGCCGGCAAGCTCGCCGGCCTTGGTCCGGTCGATCACCTCGTGCTGGCGGCCATCGACCGCGACGCCAACAACGTGAAGGCGTACGACATCGAGGCGGCGGTCCACCTCGTCACGCTGAAGCTCGTCGGCTACACCGAGGTGGTGCACGCGCTCGCCGACCGGCTCACCGGTGCGGGGTCGATCCTGCTCTTCGGCGGCATGGCCCGGGATCGGCCCTACCCCGGCTCGACGACGGTAAGCTCCATCAACGCGGGTGTGGTCGGCATGGTGCGTACGCTCTCGATCGAGCTGGCACCGATCCGGGTGAACTCCATCCATCCCGGCATCGTCGGGGACAGCCCGTTCTGGGCCGGCAAGCCGCTCGACGGCGTGGTCGCCAACACGCTCACCGGACGGCTGGCCACGATGGCCGAGGTGGTCGATGCCTCGGTGTTCCTGCTCGAGAACGGCGCCGTCAACGGGGTAGACCTCGTGGTCGACGGGGGCTGGCGGTGACCGAGTCGGTAGCAGTCGTGGGCACCGGCCGGATGGGCGCGGCCATGGCCGGCCGGCTCCTCGGTGCCGGGCACCGGGTCACCGTCTACAACCGCACCCCGGAACGGGCCGCGTCGCTCGGGGCTCCGGTCGCGGCGACGCCGCGGGCCGCCGTCGCCGGGGCCGCATATGTCGTCGTGTCACTGGCCGACGATGACGCCGTCCGCGCGGTCTACACCGGCGACGACGGCATCATTGCCGGCCTCGGCGCGGACGCGGTCGTGCTGGAGTCCAGCACGATCCACCCCGCCACCGTCCGCGCCCTCGCCACCGCGGTGACCGGCCGGGGCGCCCACCTGCTCGACACCCCGGTCTCCGGCAGCGTGGCGCTGGTGGAGCGGGGCGAGCTCACGGTGCTCGTGGGCGGCGAGGCGGCGACGCTGGAGCGGGCCCGACCGATCCTGAGCGCCTTCGGCAGCCGGATCGTCTACCTGGGCGGGCAGGGCACCGGCGCGACGATGAAGCTCGTCGTCAACTCCGTGGTCCACGGCCTCAACCAGTCGGTCGCCGAGGCCCTCGTGCTGGCCGAGCGGGCCGGCGTGGACCGGGCGGCGGCCTATGACGTCCTTGCCGCCAGCGCCGTCGCCGCGCCGTTCGTGGTGTACAAGCGCGAGGCGTACGTGCACCCCGAGACCGCCGTCGCCTTCGCCCTGCACCTCTCGGCCAAGGACCTTCGGCTGATCGGCGATCTGGCAACCAGCGTCGGCGCCCGGATGCCTCAACTCGCTGTGAATGCGAGCGTGGTGAACGAGGCGGTCAGCCGCGGCTACGGCGACCGCGACCTGAGCGCCCTCGCCGACCTTCTCCGCACCTAGTGGTAACCAGTGCTGAACGGCTACACCTCGGCGGCGCGCGGCATCGCGTCGGACTGCCAGTCCGCGGTGTACTGGTACGGGTTTTGCAGGATCTTCTTCTCCGGGATCTCCGGGTTCATGCCCTGCTGCCATTTCTCCTCGCCCATCTGGCCCACCAGGTACGCCACGGTGCGCTCGACGCCGGCCCTTGCCGAGGACAGGTCTACGCCCAGCAACGTGTGGTCGTGCTTGGCCAGCCGGCCGTTGATGACGACCGTGTGGACGTCGCCGCGCTGTGCCTGGTACACGACGTGGCCGAAGGGGTTGAGGATCGGTGTCATCGCCGGCGACCGGTCGTTTTTGAGCAGAACGACGTCCGCCTTCTTGCCCGGCTCGAGGCTACCCACGATGCTGTCCAACCCGAGCGCCTTACTGCCGCCGCGGGTGGCCCACTCGACCACCTGCTGCGCCCGCAGCGGGTGGTGGGTCACCGTCTCCTGAGTGTTGTGCGCCTCGAGGTGTTCCCGGCTGCGGTCCGCGCTGAGGGTGGCGCGCATTGCAGAGAAGAGATCGCCGCTCCACCAGACGCTGGTGTCCATGGAGAGCGACACCGGGATGTCGTGACGGCGCAGCTGCCACGTGGGCGGGTAGCCCTGGCCCGCGCTCTGCTCGCTCTCCGTGGAGACCGAGACCGAGCCGCCACTGGCCGCAATGCGGTGGTACGAGTCGGCCGTCAGCGTCGCGGCGTGCACGTAGATGTTGCGCGGCGTCATGAAGCCGTGCTCGTGGATGAGGCGGATGCCGTCATCATTGGTTGCACCGCGTACGCCGGCGTGCGTGGTGACCGGCACGTCGAGCTCCCGCGCCACCTCGAACGCGGCCTTCTCCGGGAACGCCGGGTCGCCGGGTACGTCGAAGGCCATCTGGAAGCCGAGCATGTCGCCGCCGCCCGACATCCGGCGGTGGACGAAGTCACGGAAGCCGGCCGAGGCGGACCACTCCCACGGGCCCTGCTGGATGTTGCCGTACGCCAGCACGAACCGGCCGGGCGTGGCCTGCAGCGCGTCCACCGCCGCGTCGGCGTGCTGGACCGTCTGCAGACCGTGTGACCAGTCCACTGTCGTCGTCACACC
>JAEHDK010000595.1 GCA_016880465.1 Micromonosporaceae bacterium | reverse complement strand
CTCCCGCGGGCACCTGCTGCGCGCCCTCGATGCCTCGCTGCGCCGGCTGGGCGTGGCGTACGTGGACATCTGGGCGGTACACGGGTACGACGCCGGCACGCCGCTAGACGAGACGCTGGCCGCGCTGGACCATGCGGTCGCGTCCGGCCGCGCCCGGTACGCCGGCATCTCGAACTTCGCCGGCTGGCAGACCGCCCAGGCGGCGACGTGGCAGGCGGCGTGGCCCGGCCGGGCGGCGCTGATCTGCGCGCAGGTCGAGTACTCGCTCCTCGAACGCGGCGTCGAGCGCGAGGTCGTGCCGGCCTGCGCCGCCCTCGGGCTCGGCGTGCTGCCCTGGTCGCCGCTCGGCCGTGGCGTGCTGACCGGCAAGTACCGGCACGGCCGGCCGGCCGACTCGCGGGCCGCGTCGCCGCACTTCGAGCGGTTCGTCGGCCCGTACCTCGACCCGCGCTGTTCGGCCATCGTGCAGTCGGTGGTCACCGCCGCGGACGGGCTCGGCGTCGCACCCCTCGAGGTCGCGCTGGCCTGGGTACGGGACCGGCCGGGCGTGGTGGCGCCGGTGCTCGGCGCCCGTACCGTCGCCCAGCTCCTCGGCGCGCTCCCGGCCGAGGAGGTCGTCCTCCCGGCGGAGATCAGCCGCGCGCTGGACGACGTGACCGCCCAGCCGCTGGGTTACCCGGAGCATCAGGGCTGAGTTCCCGCTGATCCGGACCTGGTGCGAGGGGTGGTGTCCGCCGCCGCGACCGGGGCAGGATGTGTCGCATGGACTTCGAGTACGCACCGCTGCGGTTACCACCGAATGTCGACCGGATGACCGCCGCGGTGCAGTTGCAGATCCAAGCCGAGTTCAGCGGCTGGGAGCTGGCCCGGGTCAAGCTCTTCCGCGACGGTACCCGCCAGGTCGTCCTGCGCCGGCGGGAGGCCGGAGAGGCCCTTCCCGGGCTCTCGTACTGACCGGCGGTTAGCCGGTGCGGCCGCCGGTGGCCGCGTCGCTCCCGTGCTCAACCTCGTCGAGCTCCTCCTCGTCGAGGTCCGCGACGAGCTCGTTGAGATCCTCCTCGCCGGTGCCCTCCAGGTCGATGTCCTCGTCGAGGTCGACGTCCTCGGCCAGGTCGACGTCGTCCAGATCCTCGTCGAGCTGGTCGGCGAACGGGTGCTCGTCCAGCCGGCCGACGATCCGCTCGCCGGCGGCCAGCAGGAACGGGCCGGCACCGTCGTCGTCCGCGTACGCGGTCAGGTCGAGCGGATTGGTCACCTCGGCGACCGCGACCAGCCCGTCGAGCGGCTCCAGCTCGGGTACGTCGAGCGCGTCGAGCGATCCGTCGCCGGACTGCAGCAGCTCCAGGACCGCCTCGCCGACCGACTCCAGCGGCACGTCCTCGTCGCCCTCGGCCGCCCCGCCGCGCGCCGCCTCGGCCGCCAGCAACAGCGCGGCGATGCTGGGCACCCGGTAGTCGCGCCGCTGCCGGACCGAGATGACGTGCGAGTGCGGGTCGGTGGGCTCGGCCGCCTCGAGGTCCTCGCCCTCCTCGGCCGCCGCGTTCGGGTCGATCGCCTCGACCTCCCACGGGGTCACCTCACCGAACACGTCCAGCAGCAGCTCGTCGTACTCGTGTGAGGAGTTGTTCAAGGTGACGTAGGCCTGCCACACCGAGTCGTCATCGATCCGCCCGTCGGCGGACTTGACCGCCGCGAGGTGCTCCCGCGCGGCCGCGATGACCCGATCCAACGCGGCGTCGAGCTCGGCGTGTCGGTCTGTCATGGCTGTTGCATCCTCCCGGTCGGTCCAGCTCTACGGTTCACGGGCGGGGCAGTTCAGCAGTGGCGCAGGAACCGGTCCAGCACCCGCGCACCGAACTGTAGTCCTTCCACGGGCACTCGCTCGTCAATGCCGTGGAACAGCGCGGCGAAGTTCAGGTCGGGCGGCAGCCGGAGCGGGGTGAAGCCGAAGCAGCGGATGCCGAGCCGGTTGAAGGCCTTCGCGTCGGTACCGCCGGAGAGCATGTACGGCACCGGCTTCGCACCCGCGTCCTCGGCCACCAGCGCCGCGATCATCGCGTCCACGAGCGGGCCGTCGAACGTGGTCTCCAGCGCCGGCTGGCGTTGCAGGTACTCGACCGCGATGTCCGGCCCGACGATCTCGGTGAGCTGCGCCTCGAATACCCCGCTCTGTCCGGGCAGCGTACGGCAGTCGATCGTCGCGCTGGCCCGGCTCGGGATCACGTTGTCCTTGTACCCGGCCGCGAGCCGGGTGGGGTTCGCGGTGTTGCGGATCGTCGCGCCGATGAACGGTGCCGCCGCGTGGATCTTGCCGATCAGCGCCTCGGGTTCGGCCTCGATGCCGAGCACCTGGGCGACCTCGGCGAGGAAGTCCCGTACCGTCGGCGTGATCGAGATCGGGAAGCGGTGCCGGCCGAGCCGGGCCACCGCCTCGGCCAGTGCCGTCACCGCGTTGTCGTCGTGCACGAACGAGCCGTGCCCCGGCCGGCCGCGGGCGTGCAGCCGCAGCCATTCCAGGCCCTTCTCCGCGGTCTGGATGAGGTAGAGCCGCACGTCCTCGGCGACCGTGAGGGAGAACCCGCCGACCTCCCCGATCGCCTCGGTGATGCCCTCGAACAGATCGGCGTGGTGCTCGACGAGGTGGTGCGCACCGTACGCGCTGCCGGCCTCCTCGTCCGCGGTGAACACCAGCATGATGTCGCGCTGCGGTCGGACCCCGGTGCGCTGCCAGGCGCGTACGACGGCGAGCACCATCGCGTCGAAGTCCTTCATGTCGACCGCGCCCCGACCCCACAGGTACCCGTCGCGTAGCTCACCGGAGAACGGATGCACGGACCATTCGCTGGCATCCGCCGGTACGACGTCGAGGTGCCCGTGTACGAGCAGGCCGCCGCGGCCGGGATCGGTACCGGTGAGCCGGGCGACGACGTTGGCGCGACCGGGTGCCGACTCGATGATCTCGGCGGCGACGCCGACGTCGGCGAGCCGGGCCGCGACGTACTCGGCCGCCGCCCGTTCGCCGGCGCTCGTCGCCAGGTCGCCGGTGTTGGTGGTGTCGATGCGGAGCAGGTCGCGGCAGAGGTCGACGACCTCGTCGGCCGGCTGGATCAGGGCGTCCGTCATGGTCATACCCCAACATGGCGGACGCCCCGAGCACTACCCCGGGTGGCTACCAGCCGAACCCCGGCGGCGTAACCGGCGTGTCTGGTCGGAAGACCGCCAACCAGTCGACACCGGGCGGGTCTGTCTCATCGCGGCGCCGGGTAGGACCGGCTGGACCGGGGCGCGGCCCGTCGACCCCGGCCGGCAGACCGTCCACAGTGGAGCATCAGGCCAGGCGGATGGCCGTACCGTCCACCGTGACCGTGACCCCGGACAGCGCCCGCGGCGCCGGACCGGTCGCCACCGAACCGTCGGCGATCCGGTACCTGCTGCCGTGGCACGGGCAGTTGATCGTCCCGTTCGACACGCTCTCCACCGTGCAGCCGGCATGCGTGCACACCGCCGAGAACGCCTTGATCTGGCCCTGCTGCGGCTGGGTCACGACGACCTTCTGGTCGGCGAACACCTTGCCGCCGCCGACCGGGATGTCGGACACCTGAGCCAGCGCACCGCCGCCACCGCCCGGGTTGCCACCGCCCGAGCTGCCCGGGCCCGGCTCGGCGCCGCGGTCCGTCCCGCCGGCGTTGCCGCCACCGTTGCCCGCCGCCGGCTGGCCGTCGGCGCCGTACGTCGTACAGCCGGTGAGGGCCGCCGCGACCGCCGCGCACCCGGCACCGAGGACGACGGCCCGCCGGGTCCGGCCGGTCGAAGAGTCCCGCCATTCCACCCTCCATGTCGCCTACATCGGATAGAATTGTTTCTACCTTTAGATAGAGCAAGCACGATGCCAGAATAATATTTCTGGAGCTGGCGATAGAATTTCCTGGTTTTTCGCCCAGGCTAGCGGAAAAATCTGCCCGCTTAGGACCAAATCTGACTTGCAGCGGGCAAATTCTGTAACTAATACTTCCCTAAATCGCCAATTCATCATAGACTTCCGTAGGGGATAGCTCGGCCGTTCCTATTCTTGACTCACCTGATGAAACTTGGTATGGGGTGAGGTATGGAGCAAATGCGCAAGGCCTCGTT